>JAGXNU010000009.1 GCA_019894815.1 Promethearchaeota archaeon | reverse complement strand
CTTTTCTTCCTCGCGTTTCTTCATTTCTTCTTCGTCTACTTTTTGGAGAGTAACACCCTTTTTTATATCATCTTTCAGTTCATTATTGAATGACATTATACTTCAACTTCTCTTATTTTGAACAATACTATGAATTTAAAGCATTTATAATATACTGATATTATAATAGTTTTTATTTATAAGTTTAAGTTAAAGTAAAAAGCTAGAGCTTAAGCTCCATTAAGTAAGCATTATCTCCTTTTCTGTAATAATTATCAATTTCTTTGATAATACGAAAATTATAGTTCTTGTACAGCTTAAGAGCTCTCAAATTAGATGTTTGTACGTTTAAGATGATTCGTTTAAAAATTTTTGATTTTTTAATTTCCATAAATACATGGTTTAGGAGATAAGAACCTAATCCTGTGTTTCGATAATCATCTTTTATGAGGAAATTTATGATATTGAGGGTATTTCTTTCTTGTTCTAATACTATTATGAATCCTATTATTTTTTCATCATTATTTACAATTTTTAAAAAAAAAGTGTGATTATATATTAGCTGTTCCATTGTTTCTTTTGAGAAAGAATCATCCTTAAAGGTAGTTTTCTCAAGGGAAATTATTTGGCTCAAATCATTGATCTTAACTTTTTCTATCCTCATTTAATCCAAATTCCTCCTGGAATACGTCAATTGGAGATTTCTCGGTTATTTGTTTATATTTCTCTTCCCTGAATGGAGTAATTTCTTGAATATAAAATTTTAGTCCTCTATTATTAACTAATTGAATTATGTCATCATTCAGTACGGTGTTAACGGGTAGTTTTAATCCTTCATTATCAATTTCTAAATGATTCGGTTTTAAATTCGTTATTTTTAGTATCTCCCCTTTTAATTCCTTTAAATGGTCTATGGGTCCTTCAATTTGACTGTAAATCAATAAACCTTCGGGAGAAATTGATTCATAGGATTTTCGTATTACTTTTGCCCGGCGATAATATCGCTTGCTTAATTGCCAATAATCTTTTGCAATAATTGTGCAAAAATGAATTTTAATTGATACATTGGGAGCCATCCGTTCTATTAGTTCAAATGCCATTTCTTTACTATTCTTAACAGAGGCTATTGTCCCATTCTTTAATTCATAACCTCTATCTTTTAAATGCGTACTATTAGATACACAATATTCAAATTCATTTAAATTGATAAAATCAGCCCCAATTTTATCTAAAAACATAATAAATTGTTCTAATTCATTTAAATATTTTTTTTGAGGAATTAAAGGTACTTCAGCACCAACCCTCATCCCTTTCTTAAGAGATAAATTGATAACATTCCAATTGCTCCGAGAGGGATTAAATCTAATCTCATCTAAGCCAGATTTAGCAAGATTGACAGCCAAATTCTCATTAAAATTAATACCGTTTGAATAAAGGTGTATATGGAATTTCTTACCCATTTTATTTTTAATAAATCTAATTATTTCAAGTGTAGATTCAATATTTGGGGGAAATAGGGGATCTCCACCCGTGATACTCATACCTAACGCATCAGTATTGTTAATTTCATCAAGGATTTCTTCTTTCGTAGTAATTTGGATCTCATTAGCAAACATTAAAGATTTATTCTTTCTTTCTTCAGAAATAGGGCAATACCAATAACAGTGATCTGGATTTTGGCACAATCCATTGAGAAATAATACAGTTTTTGCTCCCTTCAAGCATATTTGGCATCCTTTTGGAATCCCTCTTCCTTTAATTAGAAAAGTGTCTTTTCCTGAGTCAACAATTCTTTTTTTTCTCATATTTCCCGCAATTTTTTTCTAATAATTGATTTTTTTCTAGCAAGTAATTTTAGAACATCTTCAGTAGATTCATCTGGATTTAAAGGTCTTTTTATGAAAACCCCTGTACGTCCATATTTTTCTCGCCTTAAAAGTACATTCCTTCTTTCTATAATAGTTTCAATATTTACATTAATTTCTTTAGCAACATCATGCTCATTCCCTATAATTGATGATTCTTCATGACCATCATTTGTAGGATTAATAAAAACTAATCGTTTATCTATTCCAGGGACTCTAATTTTTCTTTTTAACTGATTTTGATTGATTTTTCCTCCAAATGAATAAAATTCTAAGCTTTTTTTATCGAAAGGGGATATTGGGATTGTGATACTTTCTAATTCACTTAAATATATATATAATTTTATTGTATCTCCTGGAGTTGCCATTATTATTTCTCTAAAATAATTATCATAACCATTTTTAAATAAAACATGCTCAACTAAAAATGATGATATCCTTCGTAGAAATACTATATCAATATCGCTATCTACATGTACGTCTCCACGAGCTAAACTTCCGTAAATATATGGATCATATCCTGCTATAACAAAAACATTCAATAATTTTAAAGCTTGTAGTCTTTTATTGTTCAGAAGCTCCCAATCATTTTTTTTATATTTGATGATTCTATTATGATTTCTTAATATTTTATCCATTGTCAACTCATTCATGGGTTTTGATTTTGTTAATGCGATTTAAAATAATCCCGAATAAAATGGTTTCAAAATATTTAAAATTTCGAGTAGCATTGCTAATTAAAATTGAGTTATTTGAGAATTGTGCTTCACCACATTTCTTAACGGTTTTATTTTTGAATTTTATAATATTATATTCACTAAAGATAAGATAAATGTCCTTTGCGGAGTTGATTCCTACTTCTCTTATCATATTTTCCTTTTTTTCTTCAAAATTTAGCTTAGAATTTATGATAATATGACCTTGGTAATTTTTTTCATTATTTATGGATATAGGATTTATTCTTTTATCGTTATAGGAAATTAACATGTATTTATCATTATTTGCTGATCCAGATGTAATTTCCATTATAGAATTGATTATATATTTCATCTCATCATTGATATTGTTTTTAGATGAATCTAGCGAGGTTTTTTTACTAATTGTTAATAATACATTAATCACTCTTAATCCATAACTACTGAGTCCTTCTGATATGACTCTTAACAAACTAATCCTTTTTTTTGTACGTAGAATGATAACTGTAGGATCGCTTTTATTCGTGAGTTTATTATTAATTGCATAATTCCACCGACAAACTTTAATATTAGACTCCTGTTTTCTCTCTATTAAATTATATGGTGATAAATAGATATCTTCATTAGCGAAAGTATACCTCCAACGTGTCAATATCTTATAAATTTTAACCAAAATTAAAAAAGTTATTAAAAGAATTATAGCAACTGAGCTAACTAGTATCCAATCAACTTGAAAAATATCAAAATCCATTAAAATTACTCCTTATTATTATTTACAACATTGGTAATCCAATTTAAATATTTGTCTGAGCCTTTTGTTATAGGTATTCTTATACATTCAGGATTTTCATAACTATGAATTTCGCTAATCTTTTGAATTATTAGATCGCTTTTACTTTCAATAGTTTTTATAATTAGTAAAAGTTCTTTCTCAACTTCAATGTTATTTTTCCACCAATAAGTGGAAATAATATTTGGCACAACACTTACACAAGCTGCTAGCTTTTCTTCTACTAAAATTCTAGAAATATTATTACCTTCTTCTATACTGGAAACAGTCACAAAAAAAATACAATATTTAATATTTTTACACCTTTCACAATTTCATTGATTTATCATTGGTAATTAATGTTTAAATAGAAACTTTTTTTTCTAAATAAAATTTATCTAATCCTAAGATTAGGCATCTCAATTTAATAAGCATTCTTGAGTTCTGAGCATTAAAATGTTGGATAAATTCTCTATTTCAATACCAGGTCGCATTTGTATTTTAGGGGACAAAGTTGATTTAATGGAGAAACCCGTGATCGCTGCAACGATCGATTTAATGATGAATTTCAATTTTAAAAAATGTGACAACTCATCAATTACATTTTATAGTCACAATACTAAAGCAAAAATAGAATTTCATTTAGGAGATACTCCTCCTCGAAATAACGATCTCTCTTATTGGAGTGTTTTATATGAGCGATTGAAGGAAAATATTAATACGGGATTTTGCTTGGAAGTAAATTCTAATATTCCTATTGGTCGGGGTTTATCAACGTCTGCAGCTATATCAGTAGGGTTCCTTAGGGTAATGAATAGAGCATATGGTTTGGGATTACGAAATAATGATATTGCTGAACTTGCTTTCTGGGGAGAAAACCAAGAATTAGGAATCCAATGTGGTAGAATGGATCAATATAGCATAACTTATGGAGGTGTAAGTTTTATCCATACGGATGCTAATACAAGAGTCGAATCATTAAATATTAAAGAATTACCATTGGTTATAGGCGATTCGCTTGAAGATAGAAAAGCTATATCTGTTTTAAATAGAATAAAAAATCAAATTAAAAACAAAGATCCTGTAACAATAAAAGCGTTTAATATCATTGAAGAGTGTGTACATGAAGGAAAAAAGGCATTGTTAGAGGGGGATTTTCAAAAATTAGGAGTATTGATGGATACTCAACAAGAACAAGAAGCCATCTTGAAAGCAGAAACTCAGAAAATAAAAAAATTATGTCAAGCATCAAAGTTCGCGGGAGCATTAGGAGCGAAGCAAATGGGCGCTGGAGGAGGGGGATGTATGATCGCACTATGCCCGGGAAAACAAGAAGAAGTTGCAAAAGCTATTCGAGATGCGGGAGGAGAAGCTTACATATTCAAGTTATTTAAGTATACATGAAGAGGAATGATTTTTGAAGGCAATTATACTTTGCGCTGGACTTGGAAAGCGCATGAAACCCTATACGGATGATTATCAAAAGACAATGTTACCTTTTAAGGGTAAACCTGTATTAGAATTCATTATTGAAGGAATAAAAAGAGCTGGAATTCACGATTTCATACTAGTTGTTGGATATCGTAAGGAGCAAATTATCGATTATTTTCAAGATGGACGTAACTGGGGTATAAAAATAGACTATATAGAACAGAAATCCTTAAATGGAACAGGTGAAGCTGTCCTTTTATGTGAAAAGTTAATTGATAACTCTGTCTTTTTCTTAACATGGGGAGATACGCTTGTATCATATGATGTATATAAAGAAGTAATTGAAATTTATAGAAATGAAAATCCAGATTTCATTTTAGTGGGGAATTTAGTTGATGATCCCTATAAGGGTGCCGCTATATATTTAAATAATCAATACTGCTCAGAAATTATTGAAAAACCACCTAAAGGGACATCTTCAACGAATATAAACAATGCAGGGATATTTTTACTTTCAAAAAAGATATTCAATGTTTTAAAAAAACAAAAAACATCTGTTAGGGGTGAAATCGAAATACCTGAGAGTATAAGATTTGGAATGAAACATCTTAACTGGCAAGTTCGAGTATTCAAAATGAGTAAAGATCACTTCTATGGGGATTTTGGGGATCTTAATGAATATGAAAAGTTAAAAAATGATAGTAGATGGTTCGAATTATCATAATTCTTTTTTTAATCTAGATTTATCGGAGTTTAAATAATTAATTCGGGATGATAAATTAATCCGAATTCAAATTTTAAGTAGGTTTTGATTAAATGAATGAAAGAATTTTAAGAGCAATAATTGAAGAAACGGGATTAACAAGAAAAGAAATTAGAGAGTATATATTAGGAAAGAAGAGAGAGATCGAGGGAATTACAGAGTTTGGTGCATTGATTATAATGTGTAAGGAATTATGTGTAGATTATGCTTATCCTATATGAACACAATTAATCAATATTTTCTAGAGAACAAAAAAACTTGATTTTTATGAAATAATAATATTTTCGGCAACTTATTTAATTCAGAAATTATAAATATTGGGAATATTATTAATATTAAAACAATTAATTGAAGTCTTGCTTGTTTCTGTAGTAAGAGCGTTTTAAATGAATTAGGAGGTGCCTAAAGTTCTTCATAACCTATATCTGATACACCAAAATTCGGGAATATGTCTAATCCATCGAAGTTATGGAAATATAGAATTTAACCAAGATTTGGTTTCGGGTTTTTTAACTGCACTTAAGGATTTTAGCGTTGAGTTCTCGAAGGGTTCTGGTGAATTAAAAATCATAGATATGCAGGTATTCTACTTGTTATTAGTTTTTAAAGATGGAATTCTCTGCACGGCCGCCGCAGATAAGAATGATGATGCGAAAATCACGCATAAGGTTTTGAGTGATATAATCAAGAGATTCGTGGAAAAATTTGGTGATAAAATTGCGAATTGGTCAGGTGATGTTCGAATGTTTAGAGATTTCGAACCGGTCATAGATAATATCTTGTTAAATGGTAAGATTGCTGAAATCCCGCTCAAAATTCCAATTTTGAAAATATTTGAAAAAGATTATTTAAAAAAAAGCAAACAGATCTCTAAGAAAGGGTTAGTCGTTTCGGAAGAAGATTTGCGCACTGTACAAGATCAGAAGCCGGAATGGACGTCGAAGCGGTTACCTACTCAAGTTATCACTCAGGGTTTTTTGGATAAGAATGCATACAAAATTGCGCATTTAGCAGATGGATTTCATACAATTTCAGAAATAGCGGAGGAGGCGGGCATTCCACAGGCTGAGATTGAGGTCGTCATTGATGATTTGGATGATTTGGGTTTACTGAAATTCATTAACATCAAGTGATTACATTTTTTGATTTTTCTATTTTTAATACTTTGTTAAGATCGATATTCTTCAATAATCAAAAAATTTATGAAAATGGTATCATTAAAAAAATTAGTATGAACGTGAATAAAATTGCTAAAAATATTTATGAGATAGAACCGCAAACTTTGATGGCACGTGTAGAAGGTAAGATAAAAAAATTTGAAATGAAAGTCCCAGTACATATTTACGCCAATGAATACATTATGGATAGGATTAAACAAGATAGAACTCTTGATCAGATAAGTAATGTTGCTTGTTTGCCGGGTATTCAAAAGCATGCAATCGCTTTATCCGATGCTCATCAAGGTTACGGTTTTTGTATTGGTGGAGTTGCAGGAACTGATGCTGAAGATGGCATGATATCTCCGGGGGGCGTTGGATACATAAGAGCATAGGCTTTTATGCCAAAAACGACATAAATTGTGGGGTCCGCCTCTTAAGAACGAATTTAATGATAAAAGATGTTAAAGATAAAATTCCAGCCTTGTTAGACACAATATTCAAGAATATTCCTTCAGGATTGGGGTCAAAGGGCAAATTAAACATAACTTTTTCGGAATTAGATGATGTACTAAATAATGGATTAAACTGGGCACTTGACAATGGTTATGCTTTGGAAGGAGATATAAAACACTGTGAGGAGAATGGTTTCTTAAAAGAAGCGAATGCAGATTTAGTTTCAGAGAAAGCAAAGCAAAGGGGTATAAAACAACTCGGTTCTTTAGGAAGTGGAAACCACTTTTTAGAAATTCAAAAAGTAGATAAAATTTTCAATAAAGATATAGCAAAGAAATTAGGAATTTTTCAAGAGAATCAAGTAACAGTGATGGTTCATACAGGTTCGAGAGCTTTAGGTCATCAAGTATGTACTGATTCGTTGAGAGCTATAGAACAAGCCATGAGAAAATACGAGATTGAGGTTCCAGATAGAGAACTTGCTTGTGTACCGGCTAATACGCCAGAAGCAGATGAATATTTAAGTCAAATGGCCTGTGCTGCGAATTTTGGATTTACTAATAGACAAATAATTACACATTGGCTAAGAGAATCGTTTCAATCACATTTCAAACAGAGTGCTGAGGATTTAGATTTCACTTTGATATATGGTGTTGCTCATAATATTCTTAAGATAGAAGAACATGAAGTAGATGGCAAGAAGATGAAATTAAATGTACATAGAAAAGGAGCTACGCGTGCATTTCCTCCGGGTCATCCAGAATTACCCCCAGATTATAAAAGTATTGGACAACCCGCATTGATCCCAGGCACCATGGGTTCAGCGTCATATCTTTGTGTTGGTAGACCAAAAGCAATGGAATTATCATTTGGTTCAACAGCACATGGGTCAGGTCGATTGATGTCTAGATCCAAAGCGAAACGAGAATTCCTTCCTAATATTCGACAATTAACAGATAGTCTTGGAAAAAAAGGTATTTCGATAAGAGCTGCTTCGAATAAAGTAGTTGCTGAAGAAGCTCCAGGAGCATATAAAGATATTGATCAAGTAGTTCAAGTTAGCCATGATCTTGGAATTGTTGAAAAGATCGTACGTCTAGTGCCAGTAGGAGTTGTCAAAGGATAATCATATATCAAAAACAACATCGATAATGGTTTTATCACTTTTTTCTTCAATATTCATGTATGAATACGTGATTGCTTTAACTTCTATCCCGATTTCATGACGTAAATTATTAAATTTCTCTCCGCTGACATTTGCGATTAATGTATATTCATTCCCTATTTTTTTAATTTTCTCAACAATTATTTGGGAAAATATTAAACCTTCAACATCAAAGATGTATAAAAATTCGGATAAAAAATCAAATAATAAAGCTTGCTTATCTTCTGCTTTAATTGTAATTTCTTTTTTCTCTATAATTTGGATTTTCTCCAAATTAGGTGAGATAGTTTCCATCAAACTATAGGCGGTTTGTTCAAATGCTTGTTCGAGAGAGAGCCCATAGCAACGAACTTGAACATCTGCGGTGTGATCAACATATTTAAATCCCGGAATTTTCACTTTCTTTTCATTCTCGTAATAGAATTATAAAATTGATTCTTTATTAATAAAGTATCTCATATTCAATAATTTTTTCTTAGAGGACTTTAAAATGATTGTTGAAAAATAACATATACATGTTGGATATAAATTCTATAGATTCTACGGATTCATTTTTTAATCAGAGACTACATATTAAAAAAAAATATACAAATCGAGAAATACTCCTTTATCATTATTTTTACCAACGCTGCAAGCGTTATCCTAAAAATATTATATTAATTAGTAATTTCGTGTTTTTTTTTGTAGATAGTCGGGATTATTTTAAAGCAAAACTCTCCTTACCTCTCATGAGAAGACAACTGCGAGTTAAGAAATTGTTAATAATCCGCGAGGAAAAAACTCTTTTAAGACTATTGTATAATTTCTTTCCTGACCCCTATGTTCATGATATAAGAGTACATCGAAATGTTTATTCTGGTAAAATAGAGATAATAGTCGGATTTTTAAGTTTTGTGGAACGAGGAATTGCCATCGGTTGTCGAGGAGAGTACATAAAAGCGGTGAATAAACTTTTTGAAAAGAATGTAAGTTTTGGAGAAAATAAAGGATTTCAAGTTAACATAAAATGTGAAGTTGTAAAGCTTTAATTTACCATGGTACATCTTTCCATCCGACAACGTAGGCTACTGTGTTTGCAATGATGCTTACTGAAGGAGTAATTATCATTAGAAATATTATGATGTTCAAATCAGGAGCATAATATATCCCAGGAAATATGAAAGCCGGAATTGAGGCAAGAAGAATTGCTCCCAAAGCAAAATCTAGTTGATCAATTATCCAGAATGGAGCTCCACTAGGGTAATTAAAACGTCTTTTTATGAAGGATCCCGCTAAATCACCAAGAGATGCTCCATATGAGACCAATATTATCCTTATTATTAACATTAAAAGCCCAAATGGAAGTGAACCACCAATGAAGTAAAATTCAAATAACTTCAAATCAGAATATAGTTTAGATATTCCTAGCTGATTAACTGTAATTGGAATTAGTTGAATTACTGGCCATAAAACGAGAAACAGTAAAAATATACCAATAGAGATTGGAATTCCTATATAGAGCGGTCCTTTAATTAGTCCATTTACCGTTTTGTGATCCCCGAATAATCTTCTTCCATCTTTACAAAATTTTCCTCCATCTATTGGTTTTCCACCACCTACAAAAACCATACCGGCATTAGAAAGGTATGCAGGAACAATGAATAACATGCTAAAAACTAGAGTTGCCACCCAATCTGGCCATGAATAAATCTGTGAGATAACTATAAAATCTAATAAGATCATCAATCCGCAAGCAAGCGCTAATATTATCGCGATTCTTATGTGTTTCTTTTTTGAAGGATCGTTATTATCGTATTCGGACATTTTTACAATTTACGGTAAATAGGAAAATTAGATGAAATAATTTTTTATTGAAATTAAATATTAAGTTTTACTTTCCTTTTTAATAGGAGTTTAATAATATTGGCCAACTAATAATGATCTTTTATATTCCCGACAATAATATTATATTTTATTGATTAGGTTGTTGCAAGATGGTCTTATTAAATCTTTAATATGATTTCAATAAATAAATTTATATTCATATCTTGCATTAGAAATGATATGATTTCGACTGGAATTTTTTTGCTATCCATCCTATATATTCACATTAAAGGAATGATGTAAGTGTTGACTAACCAAAATAATAATAACAACTATAGCTTTAACATTGATCAATTTTACAAAAATTATGTGAATGGTCCTAAAATTTTTAGAAAACGGGAAGCACTAGATCCATCTTTCATACCAGATGAATTACCACATAGAGATGCTGAGATTGAACAAATAGCAGGACTTACTGCTTGTGCATTGAAAGGAGATGTTCCTCCAAATTTCTTATGTTATGGGATGACTGGTACGGGTAAAACAGCTACAATAAGATATGTTAGTCAGAAGTTAGCCCAACACTGTGATTCAAATCCACCTTGGTGGATATATATCAACTGTAATGTTGTTTCAACACCTTATCGAATTTTAGCACACATATATAATACTATAAGTGGAAAAGAAAAAATCCCTCCTACGGGTTTACCAAAAGATATAATTTTTAAGAAGCTATTAGGTTTACTCGATTTATGCATAAAATCAAATGTTTGTTTTCTTGTCTTAGATGAAATTGACATTCTTATTGAAAAAAAGGGAGGAAACGAAATTCTTTATGATCTAACCCGATTAAATGAAAATTTAGATGTCTGTAGAACTAACGTCATTGGAATTTCAAATAAATTGAAATTTAAAGAATATTTAGATCCACGAGTAAAATCAAGTTTGGGTCAAGAAGAATTGGTATTTCATCCATATAATGCAAATGAATTAGCAGATATTCTTGAGAAACGAGCAAAAGTTGCATTTCAAGAGGGTGTTATTAATGAAGGAGTGATAAAATTATGTGCGGGGTTAGCTGCTAAGGAACACGGTGATTCTCGTAAAGCACTTCAATTGTTAAGAAAAGCGGGAGAAAATTCAGAGAGAAATCAGAGAGCTTTCGTCTCTGAATCGGATGTAACTAAAGCTCAACAAGATATAGAGAAAGATAATGTAGTTGAATATATATTAGGAATGCCTTTACAGTCTCAATTAACACTTACTGCGATTTATTTAATGAGAAAGTATTCTAAGGAAAATATCATCACTTCAGGCGATATATATGAAATTCACTTAGAACTTACAAATAAACTAACAAATACAAAATTATTAACCAAAAGAAGAATATCAGATTACATAAATGAACTTGCTTTAGCAGGCATTATAACAGCTACTACAAGATCAATGGGGCATTATGGGAGAACTAAAATTATCACTTTAGACATAGATATATCATTGATTGAAAAAGTATTATCTCAAGTAAAACACATAGCGATGGCTGATTTATTGAATTATAAGCCCTTATTATTACAAACTGATAAAGTGAAAATCAAAAATAACGTTTTTAAAAAGCTACTTTAGTCATTAAACTCCCAATCATTGATATTATCACCAATTTCTTTTAAGAAATAAGTAGCTGAAGTTTCATCTTGTTCTTTTAATAGAAAAAATAATCTGGCCAAATGTTTACAAAATTTCTTAGATTTGGATTTTCTTGTTTGAAAATCATGACAATCATGTTTTAATATTTTTAGCTTAACATTTATTTCAATTTTATAAATATTTTCTTGAGATCCTTTTACCGTAGCTTTAAGAATTCCCGTTTTATCATCAAATTTGAGGAGTTTTATATCAGATTGTAAAATAGAAGCTGATCTCCCTGCTGTAACCTCATCAACAAATAGTTTAAATAGGGTTTTGAATTGATTAGAATTTATTATTAGATTTCCTTTTTCAACTCTTAAGTCTTTAATCCTTTTAGAGGAAGTTAATCTCTCAGATATTTCTTCCTTTCTTTTTATTTGCCACATCGATAATTCTTGATTTAGTTCCTTTGATAATTTGAGATTATCACCTCTCTCTAAAATTAAATATTTTTGAGAAATTGCAGTTTCAACAAATTTTTTAGCTTCTTTTGGATCAAATAAAAATAATTCAAATGAAAGGCTATAAAGAAGATCACTGGATGATATTGAAGATAATCCAATGATTTTCCAAATATATAATACCATATCTGAAAGATCTTTACGGGGAATTGTTAAATCCATAATAATTCTTAATTAAAGTTGTCTTTTAAAATCTAATAAACTAGATTTCAATGAATCTAATTCAATAACTGGTACTATTCCTATTGTCGGATCTATGCCAAAACTTCGCATAAAATCTGTTTGTGCTTGAAAGCATCCTGAGTTGATCAGATTAACATTTCGATAACGACCAAATCCATTGATGTGGAGATGACCAGTGTGAAATATATCTGGAATCGTGTCTATTACAAGCCAATCCTTACTTGTGGGTGCAATTTGAGTCTTTCCACCATATGTAGGGGCTAGATGCCTACAAATGAGTAATTCCTTCATTGTCTCAATTGGTTTTTTTATATCTAAATCAGGAACGGACATATTTAAATCGTGCATACTTTCACCATGAAATATAAGGGTTTTAACACCGTGGGTACTTATTAGGGAGGGATTTCCTAAACATTTAACTCCTAAATCTACTAATCCTTTGCAATATTTTTTAGGAACGGCAGGTCTCGCAATAGCATTCCTCACGGGTTCATGATTACCCGATACATAAAAAATCTTAATATATTCGGGTATCTCCTTTATAAATTCTGTAGCTTTATCGTATTGTTTATAAATATCTGATATGAGGAGGTCTTCATTCTGGTTTGGGTATATACCGATTCCATCAATTAAATCTCCGTTAATAATCAAATATTTAATTTTTCCAGCTAATTTTCTTACTTTAGCATCACCAACTTTACCATTCAAGAAACTGATAAATTTATTGAATAATGTTTCTTCAAATTCTTTACTTCCGATGTGAGTATCGGAGATTAACGCAACAGCAAGAGGTTCAGTAGCTTTATTTGGTTGGAAATTAGTAGGAATATCTATTTTCGTGAAATTATTTGTAAAAATAATCCCCCCGCCTTTAGAATTACTTGGATTATATACCCCTTCCACATATATCATTTGGTCATTGACGATCCGTTCAGTTCTTTTCAAATCATTGAGATCTTCATTATTTTTCTTGATTAATACATTAACTTCTCCCGTTAAATCTTCTAATGATAAAAGATAATTTTTGTTTTTTGTTAATCGTATACTTTTGATCAACCCCATCGTAGATACTTCAGCATTATTAGATAATCTAATTATATTTTCAATTTTTGTTGCTGAGAGTACTTCAGTTCGATTTCTCATTAAATTACGCAATGAATTGTATTTATCTACAGTCATCTCATAGAAATCATCGAAAGTTCCATTTGTGAACAATTTACCATTTGGATCCTTTAAAATCTTATATTCAAATTCATAATTTTTCGCTATGGGATTAAATGAGAGGGATGACTTTGCTGAGTCAAATTGTTTAATTTTAGGTTGTTGTCTTTTTGCTGGAAGAGGACCATTGACCACTGATTTAAATTTTTTTGGCTGAGGAATATTAATAGAAATTTGAGTATTTATTTCAACTTCACTTTTAATTAAAGCTGGATTGTCTGTTCGATCGCTCTTAAAGTTATTTTCATTAAGATTAGCTCTTTCATCAAGATTTAATTTCAGATTCTCTCTTTTCAACACCCTCTGGATTTCTTCATTTGATATTTTTTGCATTACATCTAATGTAAGATGTCCATTAAATGTGGGGATGATATTCATTTCTTGTATTATGATATCGGCTTTAATTAGAGGATTTTCCAGTTTCATGATGATTTCAATAGATTTGGGAGAAATATTTATGCCAGAATTTGCTAATCTATTTATCAATACTCTCTTAATGGAAAGATACTCTTGATTCAAGGTTTATTCTCTCGAGATAGAATTTATAATATGTATTGTAATGAATAATTATATTGTTTATTATTAAAGAACAAACATCTCATCTTATATTTTAAGAGAGAGTATGATTTCAATCGATTTATTTAAAAATCAACCATCTCATTTGGTTATTAAAATAAGTTTTCAATTAGCCTATTAATAATTCCATTTATTTTTTTAAGATTTATTTATACAATATATTCATAATAAATTTGGTTTATTGGATTCAGTTCACATCAATAATATGTCATTATGTCAGATTTAAGCAAAAAAATGGAAGAATATTTTACAACAATTCAGCAAAATGTAGATCATTGTTATGAAATTGCTGAAAAAGCCCGTCAGAAAGGTTTAGATCCTGAAATATTTGTAGAATCCCCACAAGCAAAAGATCTAGCTGGAAGAGTCGAAAAACTTGTAGGACCAGAAGGTATTGCTGAAGTGATCCGAAAATTAAAGAATAGTGGCAAATCTGATGATGAAATTGTTTTTCAAGTTGTTTCCGATATTTTGGAAAAAAAATTAGGAAATATTGGAACCTTAGATGAAAGAGTGGAGCGTGCAATTAGAGTAGGGTTAGCAATAAAGACAATGGGGGTTGTTAGTGCTCCATTAGAAGGAATATCAAAAATCCTCATTAGAAAAGATAATTATGGAAAATCCTATCTATCGCTCTTTTTTGCTGGACCAATTCGAGCTGCAGGAGGTACTACTGCAGCTTTATGTGTGCTTATTGCAGATTATGTGCGAGAAAAGTCAAATATCCCTAAGTATGAGGCTACTGAAGCAGAGATTGGAAGATATGTGGAAGAAGTTAAATTATATGATCGTAGAGTCCATCTTCAATACCCTTCATCAAATGATGAAATAAGATTTGCTGTTGAACATCTACCAATTGAAATTAATGGTGATTCAACTGAAGATGAAGAAGTTTCTGCTTTTCGGGATCTTCCCCGGGTTGATACTAATAAAATTCGAGGAGGTGCTTGTTTAGTATTGAATGATGGTATACTTCTCAAAGCATCGAAATTAATGAAGATTGCCACTAGCATGAATTTAAAAGGTTGGGAATGGTTAAAATCATTAAAAAATATTTCTCAAAAAACGGAAAACTCGGATAATAAAGAAATTATTAATCAAAAAGAAATAGTTCCTAATTCTAAATATGTTTCAGATATAATAGCAGGAAGACCCGTTTTCAGTCATCCTTCACGTATCGGAGGTCATCGAATTCGTTATGGTAGGTCTAGAAACACAGGTCTTGCAGCTGCAGGAATGCATCCGGCGACTATGACTCTATTGGATAATTTCATAGCAATTGGCACTCAACTAAGAATAGAGCGCCCTGGGAAAAGTGCGAGCATTTGTCCTGTAAGCTCCATTGAGCCTCCAATAGTAAAATTGAAGGATGGAAGCGTTATAAAAGTTAAAACTAAGGAAAAAGCAATACGTATTTTTCCAGATGTAGAAAGCATACTTTTTTTAGGTGATATTTTATTTGGTTTTGGGGAATTTGCTGAAAATAACCATAAATTAATCCCATCAGGTTATGTTGAAGAATGGTGGGCATTAGAATTAGAAAAAGCTCTCCAAAAAACAGGAAAAATACCTCCAAAACTAAAAGCTTTTATACAAGACCCGTTCTATAATGTTCCTTCAGCAGAGGATGCTCTAAAATTAGCGTACAGTTTAAAAATTCCACTACACCCGTTTTATACTGATTATTGGGGAAATGTATCTGTAACTGAATTAGAAGTACTTCGAACAGCCATGAATGAAGGATTTGATGAATCTGAAAAGAAAATTTATTTGAAGAACGACCTAAAAATAAAAGAAATTTTAGAAAAGGCTTTTGTTGTCCATTTGGTCAAGGATGGAGTTATTGAATTCAGTAAAGCTAAGAATTATATTTTTCAATCTATTTTCGATCTTTTAAATTCAAATCATATATCCTTAGAAGGTATTCATGATAGTTTTTCTTATTTTAAACTTAGATCTGGACTTGAAATAAGGAATAAAGCCCCTTACTATATGGGAACTAGAATGGGACGACCAGAAAAATCTGAACGAAAATCAATGAAAGGTGTTCATTCATTGTTTCCATTAAGCGATAAGGTGGGGAATCAACGATTAGTTGAAAAAGCTATAGAGCTTGGAAAAATTAAAATTGACGTAGGTAGAAAAAAATGTCCTAACTGTCATAATGTTTCCCTTTTTAATAAATGTCCAAAATGTGGAAGTCATACAGAAGTACAAAAGATCTGTGTAAAATGTAAAAAAACATATTCTAAGAATGATGAAAAATGCTCTCAATGCGGTCAAGCATTAAGCTTCTCTAGTGAAGCATCTCTTAACTTTAAAAATTATATCAATTCTGCTCTCACGTCATTAGGATTAACTCTACCTAAAAAATTTAAGGCGATTTTTGGATTAACCAATCAATTTAAACTTCCTGAACCCATTGAAAAAGGTATATTAAGAGCAAAGAATGGTTTGTTAGTATACAAAACGGCAGAGATACGATATGATGCTACTGATATACCATTAACCCATTTTAAGCCTAAAGAGATTGGCACATCTATCAAAAAACTGAAAGAATTAGGATATAAATGTGATTATCAAGGCAACCCATTAGAGGAAACTGATCAGATAGTAGAACTAAAAGTACAAGACATTCTCTTATCGGAAGATTGTGCTATTTATTTTATACGGCTTACGAAATTTTTAGATGATGAGCTTGAGAGTTTTTATCAATTAAAGCGATTTTATAATGTATCTGATAAAGATGATTTAATTGGTCACTTGGTTGTTGGTTTAGCACCTCATACTAGTGCGGGTATCATTGGTAGAATAATTGGTACTTCACCAGCAAGGTCTATTTATGCTCATCCTTATTGGCATGCTGCCAAGCGTCGTAATTGTGATGGCGATGAAGATGGTATAATGCTTTTACTTGATCCATTATTAAATTTTTCCAGATATTACTTACCTAGTAGGATTGGGGGAAGAATGGATGCTACGTTAGTAATTTCTACTAAGTTAGATCCTAATGAAATTGATGGGGAAGCGCATAACATTGATACATTATACCGATATCCTTTAGAATTCTATGAAGCAACTCAAAATTTCGCATCACCACTAGAAATTGAAGATATTATGAATATAGTGAAATCTAGATTAGGTACAGAAAAACAATATGAAGATCTGGGATTCAATATTCCCACGGATGATATAAATGAAGGTCCATTGATGACAGCGTATAAAACTCATGAAAATATGGAAGAAAAGATTGAAGCTCAATTATATATTGCGAAAATTATCAAAGCTGTTGATGCAAAGAAAGTTGCTGAAAAAATCCTGTCAACTCATTTCAATCCAGATATACTAGGAAATTTACGTAAATTTTCAGTTCAAGAGTTCAGATGTGTAAAATGTAATGAAAAATTTCGGCGACCTCCGCTATCTAATAATGGTAAATGTCCTAAATGTGGTAAAAAAGTGATCTTAACAGTAAATAGAGGAGGTATAGAAAAATATATTCCTAGAGCTCAAAAACTTTGTAAAGAGTTCAATCTAGATCACTATACCGTTCAAAGGATGGAATTAGTCGAACAATATGTTGAAAGCTTAACCAATAATCCAAAAATTAAACAGCAAAAATTATCTGATTTTTTCTGACGGATATGACTCTGAATCGATTTTACGTAATGTTTCTATAGTAATTTCTAAGACATTATTTAAATTTTGAACATCACAGTTATCTGGAGTATCTCTTGGAGAATGGATATATTTTACATCCTTAGCAGAGTGAAAACAAGCAACTTGAAAATCTGTTTTGGTTTTTTTTGCAAATTTTAGAAACGCCTTATGGTCAGTCTTTGGAGAAATCACGGGACTATGTTTAACTATTGATATTCTTAAATTGTTTGCAGCATCTTCAAGATTTTTATTAAGTGTTTGATTGATTTCCTTTCTGTTGAATAAGCTTTTCTTATTAAGTAAACCTATATATGTACCAATCATATCATAATTTATATTAAGGGATTTATTGAGATTGTATTTCTTTGATAATGATTTTTGATTTCTTTTGCAGAACCTATTTGCACCAATTAAACCCCATTCTTCTGCACTAGTGAAAACTATAATAACATCCATATTTTCTAAAGGTTTCTCATTTAACTTTTTAGCCAACTCAATTATTATAGAAACTCCACTCGCATTGTCAATAGCGCCCATTGATTTTTTAGTATTATAGATGAGGAAGAAAATTAAGAAATAGATTAAAAATTCTATTATAGATGACATTAGAATGAAATCTATGATGAATGACTCTTGATTTGGAGAAACGATAAAATTTGCGAGTATCCAGAGTGAGATGGTTAATTTGATTATAAAATATGGAACTATAATAATCCTGAAAATAAAAAACAAGAAATTTTGAAGTCTATATGGAAGATTAGTTGAAAATGAATCATAATGAGCCGTGAGTATAACTACTGGACGTTTTTTTCTTCGATTATTTGCTGGTATTGTTGATACCAAATTTTTTGAACTTTCTTCTTTTATGAATGAATAATTACGCGCGGTTGCAAATAAATATTTTATTGAAAAGTAAAGAACAATGACAATTAAGAGTTTATTTAATAATAGATAAGTAATGATAATGAGATATGTAAGTCTCATTAATACTCTTTTTGGACCAATATATCCAAAATATTCAAAATTATTAATAATCTTTTTATTATCTAATTGATCGCGGATATAAAAAGCCGCTTCCGTTTCTCCTACTGAACCGGTAGATCTATTAAAAGCTAAGGAGTTAACGTGATTTATGGTTGCTTTAGGATCATCTAATATTGAATTCATCATTTATGATCTATTGAAAGTGCAATAATATAAACAATATTTTGATAATGTGATAGTCAACTATTAAATCTAACTTTTATTTTTCAACGGAGGAAATGATAATCCTCTTAAATAAAAAATTGAGAAAAATGCAGGAGGAGGGATTCGAACCCTCGAACTCCTATGAGACTAGAACCTCGATCTAGCACCGTTGACCATGCTTGGCAACTCCTGCTTATTGGATCCTTCAGTGGCAATTCCGCACAGACTCCGCTTTGCTGAAGTGTCACAACCAGATATGGGAAATGTTACTTAAATCAAGATTTCAAATATTTTAAAATCAAGACTTAATTTCATTAAATAAGAGAAATTTTAAAAACCTTTTTTTAAAGATAATAATAATTTTAAATAATCATATTTTGAGTAATTGTAATGATAGATTATAAATACATTGAAATAGAGTATTTTGAAAAGAAGGGTTTTGCAATGTTATCCTTTAATCGCCCTTCTAATTTGAATGCTTTTAATTACGACCTTATTAGCGAGTTTTGTGATGCATTAAGAACAGTAATGAAAGAAAAATCCATCAATTGCGTGATAATAACAGGAAAGGGAAAAGCTTTTAGTGTAGGAGGTGATATTAGTGAGTTTAAAGGATATGCAGACCCAGCTGTATCAATGGCTAAAATGGCAGCAAAATTACATGAAGGAATACGACTAATCAAAAGTATAAAAATTCCTTTAATAGCTGCTATCAATGGACCATGTTTTGGAGCGGCTTTAGGTTATGCTTGTTCATGTGATTTAAGATTTTGTACTGAAAAAGGCACGTTTGGAGCTGCTTTTACAGGAATTGGTCTTTCTCCTGATAGTTCTACTTCTTTCCATCTACCTAAAATTGTTGGTTATTCACTAGCATCTGAAATGATTTTGTTAAATCGAATTTTGAATTCACAAGAAGCCCAACGTTATGGGTTAGTGAATAAGATATTTTTATCAGATGATAACTTTATTGAAGAAGTAAAGAAAGTAGTTTCTCAGTTGAGTGAAGGACCTATTGAGGCTTTTCAAGCAAGTAAAATATTAATACAAAAGTCATATCTTAATGATCTCGAAACGCATTTAGAGGAAGAGGCTAAATATATTGAAAAATGTGCTGGAACCGAGGATTTTCTGGAAGGATTAAATGCTTTTCTTGAAAAAAGAAGGCCTAATTTTAAAAAAAAATAGTTAATCTATATCTTTCAATTTATTCTTCCTTAAAACTAGGATCTAAGAACTTTTATTTTTATTTAAATAAAACTTTTTATTATGTAATTTTAATTAGTAATATACTTAGAGAAGATTTGTGCACTCATGTCAGTCGATACAAAAAAATTGCAGGCATTATTACAATGGTATATGCAGAGTATAGGAGATAATTTATTAGCAGTTATTATTGTAAATCGAGAGGGATTAATTATCGATAAATTATTTGGTTCTTCAGAAAAACACTTGGATGAGGAAATAGTTGGTGGAGTAAGCGCTCTAGTTGAGCCTGTTTTGACAAGGATCACAAAAGAATTTAGCTCTGGATCCTTTGGTACGGGAACTTTTGATACTGAGGAATATCGATTGATTTTCTGCGAAGCTGGTCCTGAAGCTGTTTTAGTCACGATATTAGATGCAATTGCTGGAGTTGATCCAGTCTTTCCATATGCTTATTTAACCGCAGAAAAGATTGCTCGAATTTTTGATGGAAGAACCGTAAGTCCTGTTATCCCAAAGCTAATTTCGGATAAAAATGCTCATAATATTCAAAAAAAAGTAAATCAACTCCAAAAAATAAAAGTACAATCTGGAGAATATGCGTTCAAATTAATACTTGGAGGAGATGGCTCAGTTGGTAAGACAAGTATGGTCCATCGATTTGTTGACGATGATTTCGCAAAGGATTATAAATCAACTATTGGAACTTCAATTATGAAGAAAGAATGCAAATTTGATGGATTAGATAGCATTATTCGATTTGTGCTGTGGGATCTCGCAGGACAGAGTCAATTCAAGAAAGTTAGACAATCTTACTTATCAAACGCTGAAACAGGTATCTTAGCATTCGATGTTACTAATCAGATATCATTTGAAAATATTGAAAATTGGCATAAAGAAATCCTCTCAGCTTCCCCCAACATATCACTTATTTTAGTAGGAAATAAGATTGATTTAGAAGATAAGAGAGTAGTTTTTAGGGGGGATGGAGAAAAAACAGCTGAAAAACTTGGAATCCCATATATTGAGACATCAGCTAAGACAGGTGAAAGTATTAATGATGCTTTTAGAATGCTGGCATTGCAGATGATAAAAAATAATCTTGTAGCTGAAGATATATAGAGCCCCTGGGGGGAATTATTCAATCCGGAAGAAGTTTCCGTAGTTTTTGAACCCCCGATCTACAGATTACGAATCTTTAGCATCCCCATATTAAAAGATGAGAACGTTGCTATACCGCTAAGCCACAGAGGCATAAGATCTGTTTAATAAGTATAATATAAAACAATTATAAAATTTTTCCATGTCAGATTCTACTAAATTGAAGGAACTTGGTGAAAAAAAATTAATTAGAATCATAGAGGATATCATTTTTCAAAAAACAGGTACCCATCTCTTAAAGGATGATTCTTTTTTCTACAAAATTGACAAATTTTCTCCTGAAAAAGTCTTGGTCTTCAATTCAGATATGTTTGTTTCTACAACTGATGCACCAAAAAAAATGACATTTTATCAAATGGGTCGAAAAGCTATTTTGATGAATATTAGTGATTTAGTTGTAAAGGGAGTTCATCCCGTTGGTGCTTTCATTTCAATTGGATTACCTCCTAATCTTTATGTTCAATCATTTAGAGAGATAATAGAGGGAGTGGTTGATTACTGTTGCAGATGGAATATCAGCTATATAGGAGGAGACATGAATATGACAAATGAAATCATTATAAGTCCAACGGTTTTTGGATTTGAAGATCCTAATAAAATTATTTATAGAAAAGGGATGGATACCGGAGATATTTTAGTTATTACATCGAAATTTGGTTTAACAGGTGTAGGTTTTGAAATTTTATTAAACCGATATAAAGATTTCAATAAATTCAGTAGTTATGTGAGATCTATTCAAAGTGTTTTAGAACCTTTTCTTGATGACAAAATCGCATTCATCTTAGCAAAAAATCAACTTTCCACAGCTAGTATTGATTCGTCAGATGGTTTGGCAAGAAGTTTAAGAGAATTAATGGTATCAAATCCAGGTATGGGTTTTGATATAAATTTTAATGATAATCTGGTTGATGATGAAGCTCGATCATTTTCAAACGTGAATGATTTCCCAATTGAAGATTTAATATTCAACGCTGGTGAAGAATTCATCCATGTATTCACGATAGCTCCAAGTAATTATGAAAAAGCAAAAAGAATTATTAAATCGAAAAATGGGAAGATTTTTGCTATAGGTAAAGTCAATTCAGAATGTAAAATTTACATAATTCATAAAAATAAAAGAAAAGAATTACAATCTAAGGGATTTGAACACTTCTTATAGCCATTGCTTCACCTTAAAACACGATATCTTAACGGTATTGAATGTACAGAAAAAGTTTTAAATTAGGGAGGATTTATTCTAATACAATTTTAATATTTCAAATGATTTAAGAACTATTTTTAAAAAAGTTCTAATGACATGGGCCATTAGCGCAGGCAGGTAGCGCAGCAGGCTTTTAACCTGAAGGTCGTGGGTTCGATTCCCACATGGCCCGTTTTAATTTTCCAAAATTTTAAATAATTCTATTTAAATTTAGTTATTTCAGTTTCCATAATAAATTAAAATAAATTACATTCTTTAATTATAAATTAATAAAATTTTACATTTTATTTAGAAGTCATGATAAAATCTGAGTTGAAACTCCCTTCTGATGAATCAGAGCAATTAATTATTAAATCACAAGATATAACAAACCCAGAATATGGAAATATACCAGAAAAACGAAGCATTGATGAATTACTTCAACTAGGTATTATTAATTTGGATAAACCTAGCGGACCAACGAGTCATGAGGTAGTTTCTTGGGTTCGTAAGATACTAAATATTCCTATTGCTGGTCATGGAGGGACTCTTGATCCTAAGGTAACAGGAATTTTGCCTTGCGCTCTTGGTAGTGCTACTCGAGTTTTGTCCGCTCTGTTATCCGCAGGAAAAGAATATGTAGGTGTCATGTATGTTCATTCACTGGAGAATCCTAAAAAAATTGAAAAAGCCTTTAAATTATTCACTGGGAAACTCTACCAAACACCTCCACTTAAATCAGCAGTAGTACGAAGAATGAGAGTAAGAGAGATTTATTATAATAAAGTATTAGAAATTAATAAACAACACGTTCTTTTTCGTGTGGGATGCGAAGCGGGTACTTACATTAGAAAATTATGTTTTGACATAGGTGAAACTTTATGTACTGGAGCAAATATGTTAGAACTTAGAAGGACACGAGTGGGTAATTTTCAAGAGGATAATAC
>JAGXNU010000099.1:3097-7506 GCA_019894815.1 Promethearchaeota archaeon | reverse complement strand
TTCCAGTAGCATGTCTACAAAAACTACTGTGTGAATGCCAGTCCTGAAAGCTGTTCTTCCAATCTTCAAGATTCATTATTTAATGATGCTAAATTATGAGAATTATAGAAATGATCATTAAAAATGGAAAATAAAATTTGTGTTTATAAAATATTGAGCTCTCTCTATCATGGAATTCGCGAAAAAACAATATGACGGGCCATTTGAAGCGGTAATGGTTGAACTGCAAATAGAGGATCAGATGTTTAAAGGAATCATGTACTTTCCTCCAAATAAATTCAAAAGAGCTCATCCAATAATAATATATTTTCATGGATTTCCTCAATTATTTACTCTGCAAGAGATTGCCAGAAATTACCAATATCTTCTTGAACAGGGTTATGCACTCTTAATATTCAATTTTAGGGGTTATAATCTTAGCGATGGAGTAATTTCAATTAAAAATCAAGTCACTGATGCTCTGAAAATCATCGAATTTGTAAATTCTATGGCAAAAAAGCAAATTATTATCAAAGACGACATTAACATATTAGCTCATGACTTTGGAGGATATATAGCTTTAATCACGTGCTCCAAAATCAATACAATTAACAAATTACTAATGATAAATCCCATATTAGATTTAAAACGACACGTAAAAAATAATAAATTTAGAGAATCAATCGCATACATAAATCGGTTCTTACCAGGATATATTAAAGGTATAAGTGATGTTGATAGTTTTATCGATTTTACCAATGAAGAACTAGCTCAAAATCAATTTAACATTGATTTTTTCATGAATAAAGTTCAAACTCGAGACATGAAAGTAATAATTGGCGAAAAAAATAAAGTAACTCCTATATTTGAAGTTGAACATTATTTTAATTCGATAATAAAACGCGAGAATATTAGTATAATTAAAGACATGGATCATGAGTGTTACGATGAAGAAAATTTGGAAGTCCGTTCTTTTTTTTTAAAACCCTCTTTTAATTAGATATTATCTTTGCGAATCTTATCATTTTAGAATAAATAAGGCAAAATTATAAAAGAGTGAAAAAAAATTAAAAATGTGGCAAAATTATAGTGGCAAAATTATAAAAGAGTGGAAAAAAATTATTATCCTAATAATAGAATATATTTTTTATATATTGGAGTGCGAAAAAATTTGACCTCTACTGAAGAAATTTCAAAATTTAATTTTCAAGATTATATTAAAGACGAAAAATCATTAACTTTTCTGGTAGGAGCCGGTTGTTCCGTTTTGGCTCCTTCAAACTTACCTAATGCACGCGATTTTATTAATTCAATCATAGAATCAACGATCATTAAATCTGAAGTTGATAAAATATTATCCTTGGAGAATTTAACTTTAGAACAACTATTAAGGATAATATATTCTATCACTGATGAAAATTCAGACCTAATAGACTTCTTTTCCGAGTGCGATAAACCAAACATAGAACACTTCTTTTTAGCACAAATGATCACCAATGGTAGTTATGTCATCACAACAAATTTCGACCACCTTATTGAAATTGCGCTTCTATCCTTAGAAGTACCTCGAAAAAAAATTGTACCCGTAATAACTCAAAGGGATTATGAGAAGTACATGGATCCTGAAAAATTATTTGAAAGTGGTAGAATGGCAGTTTATAAAATTCATGGGGCTTCTAATAATCTAATAACTAGTGAAAATACGCAAGAATCGTTCATGAATACTATAAAATTATTAGGAATAAATCAAGAAAGACGTAATATCATTCAATTAGAACCATATAAAGCACAAGTTATTGGAAATATATCAAAAGATAGAACCTTGATAGTTTTAGGGTACTCTGGCAAGAATGATTTTGATATAACTCCTACAATTAAACTGATGGATTCATTGAAGAATTTGATATGGGTTAATCATGAAGAAAAATCAAAGAACATAACTCAACTAAAAGAAATCAAGGATGACAACATTCAATCTATAAAAGATATTGATGAATTAGACCAAATATTATTGGATATTGCAAGAATAAATCATGACCTAAATATTTTTAGGTTAGACATTAATACCAAGACGCTTTTAAGCGATTTAGTTGAAAGTACTGAATACATTAGTAAAGAAGGCTTCAAATTAGATCTATCGGAGCAGATAAAAGAATCGATTAAAGAACTTTCTGATGAAGAAAGATTGTTTGCTGCATTTAAGATATATCATGAAACTAAGCAATATAAAGATGCTTTAAGGTGTTTAGAAAGGATTTATAGATTAGCTGAAGATAAAACGGATGATCAATGGAAAACGATTTCATTAATGAATATGGGCATCATCAACTTAGAACAAAATGAACTTGAGGACGCATTAGATTGGTTTAAAAAGTCTCTTCAATCACAAGTTAAATTGAAAATATTTCCTCAAAGAATTTCAATCTTTAAGAATATTGGTTTAATATATCAAGCTCAGGGAAATTTAGATGAGGCATATAATTTTTTCCAGCAAGGATTAAAAATAAATTTGAAATACAAAGATATGAAGATTGAATCAGAATTGTATAATCAATTAGGCTTATTAGAGTTAGAAAGATCTAACTATAAGGAAGCTATTAAAAATTTTGATATCTCGTTAAAAATAAATGAAAAATTGAATGATTTGCAGGAAAAAGCTTTTACACTTAAAAATATTGCTGCTACTCACGTTAGAAGCAAAAATATTTCTGCTGCATTAAAAAATTTGAGTGAAGCAATGGAGATTAATGATACACTTGGAAATATGATTGAAACAGGGAATATTCTTAATAATTTGGGGTTGATTCATCATATCGATGGTAATTCAATTTTAGGGATTGAAAAGTGTAATAATGCATTAGATATATTTAACCAAATGCAGTTTATTGAGGGAAAAATGGATGTTTTAAACAATCTGGGAGAGATCTATAGAGATCAATGGAATTATCCAAGAGCTCATGAATATTTCAAAGAAGCTGTCCAATTAGCAGAAGACTATGGTAAAATTGAAAAACAAGCTAAATTTTCTACTCAAATTGGAATTATTTTTCGAAACCAAGATAAATATTTCGAAGCGCTCGAATGGCTTGAAACCGCTCTTAATTTATATGATCAAATTGGCAACCCTCGTGGAAAAGTAGAAGCCTTAAAAAATGTAGGATTAATATATAAGGACCAACGTAATTTTTCTAAATCGCTAAGGCGGTTTGAAAAAATTATTGAAATTTATCAGCGTTTGAATGATACTCGAGGAACTGCAACATTTCTAAATATAATTGGAGTGATACATGTTGATCAAAGAAATTTTAATAAAGCGCTAGAATATTTTCAACAAGCTCTGGAAATTTTTACTGAATTAGGTAGCTTAGAAGGAAGTGCTGAGACACTCAAAAATATCGGCTCATTTTATCAAGAGCAAGCAAACTACTCAGAATCATTAAAAAGATATGAAGATGCGCTAGAAATAATAGACCGATTAGGAGATCATAAAAAAAAGGCCGTTCTACTAAATAAAATCGGGACTATTCATCAAGATTACGGGAGTTATGATGATGCAAAGAAGATGTTTGATAACGCTTTTGAAATTTTCAAAAATGAACTTAATTATGACGGAAAAATTGATTGTTTGTATAATATCGGCCTGAATTATAAATATCAAGGTGATGATAAGTTAGCCTTGGAAAATTTCGAAGCAGCAGTTCAGATTGCAGATCAAATAGGAAATTTGCATAAAAAATTTACTTGCCTTAATACTATGGGTGAAATTTTTAGAGAACAATGGGATTTCCTTGAAGCATTAAGGAGATATGAAGAAAGTTTAGTTATAGCAGAAAATTTGGGTAATTTAGAAGAGCAAGTAAATGTCTTAAAAATAATTGCTGAAATTTATCAAGCCCAAAAACATTATCCTGAATCAATTAGACGTTTTCAAGATGCTCTTAACGTTGTTGAGAAATTAAACAATCTTGAAGGAAAAGCTAACATTTTCAATAGCATTGGAATTATATATTATGAAGAAGAAGACTTTCCTCAAGCTTTAAACTGGTTTGAAAAGGCCCTTGAGATTGATGAAGAATTGGGAGATATTAAAGGAAAAGCAGAGCGTCTATTGAACATTGGAAGTGTCCATCTAGTTTGGAATGATTATGATGAGGGTTTAAAAAAATACAAAAAAGCTCTTGAGATTAAGGAACAAATCGGGGATTTGTCCGGTCAAGCACATACTCTAAGAAAAATAGGAACGATTTATCATGGTCAAAATAATTTAGAAGAGGCCTATAAGTGGTATAATGAATCTCTTCACTTGTTTGAAGATATAGAACGCTCTCAAGGAAAATGCGATTGCTATGAAAGTCTTGGCAAGTTAAACAAGGATCAAGGTGATTACTCTAAAGCACTAACTCGATACCAGCAATCGCTAAAAATTGCAG
>JAGXNU010000099.1:0-3000 GCA_019894815.1 Promethearchaeota archaeon | reverse complement strand
CGATGAGCATGATGATATTGAAAGAAAAGGATATCTTTTGAATGAACTAGGTGGTATTTTTCATTATCGGGGGATATATAGAGATGCATTGAAGAAATTCAAACAGGCTTTAAATATTTTTGAACAAACTGGAGACTTGAATGGTAAAACGTATAGTCTTAATCGGATCGGCCAAGTGTACCAAGATCAAGGTAATTATGATGATGCATTAAGTTGGTATGATCGTTCAATTAAATTCTTTAAATTTCTTGGTGAATCAGAAGAAAAATCAAAAGCTTATTATAACACCGCGATGATCTATAGAGATAAAGGAGAATATCTTGATAGTCTAAAAAATTTTGAAGAAGTGCTAAAAATAGAAGTTGACTTGTTTAATTTAAAGAGGAAGGCAGATAGTTTAAATCAAATTGGTTTAATATACCTCACAGAAGGGAATTATCCTGTTGCGAAAGAACGATTTAAAGAAGCCATTAAAATTGCCAATGAAATAGAAGAATCGGAATTGAAAGGAGCTTTCTTGAATAACTTGTCATTAGTATATTTGAATAAGGGAGATTATGCTGAGGCTTGGAAATCTTCAAAACAAGCTCTTGATATTTTCGAACAATTAGAAAATTATGAAGGAATAGCTGAATCAAAATATAAATTAGGTCTCACTTACTTAGAACAAAAAAGTTATGTAGAGGCAATTAAAATACATGAAGAAGCTCTAGACGCTCTTTCTAAATTCAGTAAGAATTATAGCAAACTTCCTTTAACAAAGGTACTCAGATATAACATCAAATTGATTAAAGCTAAACAAAATTAGTTTTTTTCCTTTTCAAATAATATAGAATATAGAATCAACTTGTAGCAAGAAGTTCTATTTCGGAAAGTTTATTTTTTTTTATTTTCCTTGTCAAAAAAGGTAATACTTCAACCTGTAATATGTACAGGTATGGTGCTCCTTGATTGAATAAGAAAAATACTTCATAAATCAAGAAAGAAATACCAGTTGGTCGAATTCCGGAGATAAAAAGTGGAAACTCCATGAAAAAACTTTCCAGGCATCCAACAAGAAAAACATAGCCAATGAGCTTAAAATCTCTTTCACGGAATTTACCCGTTCCATATATTATGCAAAACAAAATGTATCCAATTATAACGTTTGAAATCCAAGCTCCCATCTGGGAGTCCATGTGCCGTACAGTGTAAACCTCTGTATCATTTATCGGCAAAATTTTTGAAATGAATGGAATGAGCATCCAAGAACCAAAGAATAGGCTTGAATAAAGGATGATCTCTTTAAGATTTTTCTTTACATAATTTTCAAACATTATCCATAACCATCCAAACGCAAATAGAGAATATGAAAAACACATCATGAAATCAGCCCCAGATTTTACCCAAAAATATTCTCCGATAGGGTGAGGCATTTTAATACCATCTATCCAATATTCGCGAATTGTGGTCTCTAAAGGATAATTTACTCCAGCAGAAGCGTTCCACCACCAAACTGCGTCTATTATATAAACCAGTATTCCTAAAATTAGACCATATTTAATCGGGTTCCACTTTTTTTGTTTAATCAGAACTCCCAACCAAATAAGAAGAAAGGCGGCATCAATGAATATATAATCATATTCAAATCTTCGAGTTGCTTCATTAAATGAGTCAAAGAGGGCATTTAACATGATATCCTTTCTCACAGTTTGAATAAATGAGAATAATAATATTTTAATAAAAAGATTTGATTCTATTTAAAGAACTTGATATCGTTAATATTAGGTAGAATCATTTGATGTAGCGGTTAATATATTCTTGAACTTTTTCTGCGGGCTGGAATACTCCGTAGTGGCCTTCACAAAGAATATCTGCTTGCAATTCTAACAAGAGTTTAAGAGACTTTTGATAGTCGTTGTAATCACTGATACCTGGAATTATTGGTCCATGTAAATCTTGTCCGAATAGAATTTTTACCTTGGGCTCTTTTAATTTTAATAAAATTGCTATTGAACCAGGAGTATGTCCAGGGATGTGAATGCATTCAAAATCATGTGAACCAAATTTTAATACGGCATGGTCCCCTTTAAGTCTTTGCTCTAATTTAATGGGAGTATATTTCACACCATACCAATTGGCGGCAGTTTCTCTATTATGACCGCGTTCTTCAATAGCGTCAGCATCTAATTCGTGAGAGTAAAATTTAACTTTTTTATTGAATTTTTTCAGATCAGCGCACGCAGCGATATGATCTATGTGAAAGTGAGTAATTATACAATGTTTTATTTCCATTGGGTTAAGATCATGCTTGCTAATATTCTTTATCATATTGAGGGACATTCCGCAGTCAATTAGAACAAGACCATCTTCACTTTGAGTATCAATTAAAAACACGGAGCAACCAGAATCTCCCACATGGTATACATTCTTAACGATTTCTTTCATTTTTTTCACTAACACGGAGAGTTAAATTTATAAATGTTTTTATCAAAAAAGTAATTACCGAAAAACCTCTATTATATACTAAGCTGTAAAATCCCGTGATTTTTAACTAGAATTTTTATATAACTACTACTACTATATTTTAAAATGTAATTTTAGGATAGTTTTACTATGTTATTACAAATTGATCTTTCACGAATATTTTTGATTTTTGTTATTAATATGATGATGGCCATCTTCTTTTTGGTTTTAGGTTGGTCAATCCTTAAGCGACGTAAAAGTAGATTAAATGCAACTTTTAGTGGTTTTTATCTTTCTATTGCACTAGGACTATTGATCAACGCGGCATATGTTGTTATTAATGAAATATTCAAGAGCGAGCCACTTGCACTTCTATTAAACTACATTTCAGCATTTTTGATTTTTTATGGTCCAGTTTTCATGCTTGCCACGAATAGAATATTAATACATTCAGAAGCGGTTTATAGTCAAAAATCGGAATTAAAATTGCTACTAATTTATGCCCTTGCATTAGGATTTATGGCTATTTTTTATTTCTATGATGGAATTGAATTC
>JAGXNU010000098.1 GCA_019894815.1 Promethearchaeota archaeon | reverse complement strand
TAAGAAAAAATATATCGGAAAATTAGCAATAGCGGCTAAACGTGCGAAAGATAGTGGTGATAGACCTTTTATATTTCACTTTCTTACCACGTTAAGATGCAATTGTGATTGTGAATCGTGTCTTTGGAAGGATAATGCCGCAAAAGGGGAATTATCACTTGAAGAAATTAAACGAATCTATTTAGAAGCAAAAGATGCAGGGTTTATAATGACTGTTCTTTGGGGTGGAGAACCGACGCTCCGTAAAGATCTTCCCGAGATTATTTCATTTATAAGGAACAAAGCAGAATTTGCCTTTATTGGAATGGTCACAAATGGATATTTAATTCCAAAACAAATCCATGAATATGGAAAAGATCTTAACTTGATATTGATGTCTCTTGATTCTCCAATAAAGGAGGAACACGATAGGATCCGGGGTTTAAAGGGGCTGTATGATAAAATAATGGAATCTGTAAGGATCATCAAGAATGAATTCCCCCTCATTTCATTACAGTTCAGTTTTTCTATTAGTAAATATAATATTCATCGTGTCGATGAAATGATTGCTTTAGGAGATAAAAATGAAGTTCCGGTTGCTTTCAATGTGATAAATACATTACGTCACTATTCGGGTGGAGATGTTGATGAAAAAGGAGCGCTATCAGCTACAGATGAGGAAATAAGTTCTGTTTTCATTAAAATTTTAGAAGCAAAGAGAAATGGATCAAAAATTTTAAACTCAGAAATGTACCTAAAGCATTTTATCGGAGGGAAAAAACCATATCAATGTCACGCACGAAAAGTTTTCATGTATGTTAATCATAATGGTGATATTGAAAATTGCTTGGAATTAGATAAACCAATTGCAAATTTGCGAGATATTTCAGTAAAGGATGCCTTAGAATTGCCACTTTTTAAAAAATTCATACGAGATGCCGAAAAATGTAATAGTTGTAATTCTCCTACGATGATTGATACTAGCTATTTTTGGGAAGATTTGAGTTTATTAACTAAATCTGGTGGAATTTCACTTGGTTAAACTCTAAAATCTCATTCTTCAATGATAAAAATACCCTTAATTTTTAATAATCTATTAAGATCTATAATTAAGTTTATAACAACATGAAACTTGTATAAAACTTATGAAAGTTCCCAAAGAACATGTTGGAATAATGGGAATGATATGGGCGTTTAATTGAGATGCCCTTGTCTAATTAAAATTAAGGTAAAAATAAGATGAAGGATAAAAGAAAAAAATTGGAAATCCCTAAGGAAGCCTTAAAGTCTGTTAATGATTTTTTACTTGATGAAAACAATCCTCTGATTAATGATTTATTTACCGTGATAGATAAATATGGTGGAATCAACGAGATAAATAAAAAGGCAGAAGAAGCAAGCAAACTTGATAATCTGATTGAAAAAATAAACGCCAAAAATCCTGATTACGTGAAAGATATCGAATGGTTAATAAATGCGATGGATAATCATTCTTTTATTAGTGTTTCTGATTATAGGAAAAAAATTTTAGGAAATAAAGCATCAGAAATGAAATTCAATGAAGATTTCGCAGTAACACTTGAATTAAGTGCTTGTCAATATTTCCCTTTTTTAATTGATATCGTTAAAGATGCTCTTGAAAATCAAAAATTGGTTCCCAGCCGAATTATCAGAGTAAGAAATATGAAAGAACAAGAGGAAGACGGAGATTTACCTGCTATGGCTGCTGCGATGCAAATTATTGGTGCGACCTGGGTCGAAACGCTTGACACAAAAGGAACTGCTCCTGGTCCAGATGGTATGCCTGTAAATGTGCATCTAGGTGGACCAGATACAATCACTGGTTATTTTGGTGGTGTGGGGCAACCAAACGATTTTGCAATTAAATGGATTGATGAGTTCCTGTATTACTATACAAACTATGGAATAAAACAAGTTCTCAATGTTAATCCCGGAACTGTGCTTTTAGGTTATTTTATTCATAAACTTGGAATTAACAATGAATTTAAAATTAGCGTATATATGGGTAACGATAACCCATATTCTTGCTTATGGACTTTACTAACAGCAAAATTGTTCGCTCGAGAAGATGGGACAAGTCCATTAATTGGTTTTAATTTGTCAAATTCCGTAAATAACGATACATTAGAAATGGCTGCTTATATTCGAAAATCATTTGGATTTGAAGATGTTGTTAGATTAGAGCATCATATAACAGAGACTTGGAAGAGTATAGTAAGACAACCCTATGATCGAAGGGAGGAGTTATTAGACTTGGCAAAGAAAGTTAAGAATATAAGTGCAAAACACGAAGGTGGAAATGTAGAGATTGACGAAAAACGAGAACATCCTACAGATATACTCGAATATTTTTTGCCCAAAGAAGAAATAAAAAAAGCAGGATTATGGGATTATCTTCGAATTAACCATTTAGATCGAAATGATGCAGTTAATTCTACAGCAGAAGCACTTACTAAGAATGGGCTAACATTTATCGCAGCAAGAAATTTACATCACTATGAATAAGGTTAGGAGTGAAAAATAAAATGGGAAAATTTGATTATAGACCAAAAGGAGTAATGCCAGCAATGGTAACTCCCTTTAATAAAGACGAGTCAATAAACGAAGAACAATTAAGAAATTTAGTCAATTACTTCATTGACCAAGGGGTTACGGGATTAGTACCATGTGGAACTACGGGAGAATTTGTCAACATGACTTTTGAAGAGCGTTTGAAGGTTATTGAAATAGTAGTTGATGAGACTAATGGGAGAGTGCCGGTAATTGCAGGTACAGGAGAAACCGGAACAAGAATGGTGATTGATGCGAGTAAAGCCGCAACTGATCTAGGAGCCGATGCAGTTATTATTGTTACGCCATATTATCTCAAACCAAAAGCTAAGGGGTTATACGATCATTATTTCACTATAGCCGAAAAAACAGACATTCCAATTGTACTATATAACATTCCCGTGTGTACTGGAGTCGAGCTACCTTGGACTGTGGTAGAAGATCTGGTTGATATTGAAAATTTTGTGGCAATTAAAGATTCAAGTGGCGATTACAAATACCATTCTGCCTTATTAGAAAAAGTTAGTGATAAAATTTCTGTCTTAATCGGATGGGACGAACTTGTTTTAGGATCTCTTGCAGGAGGTTCCGCTGGTTGTATTTTAGGCTCCGCAAACGTGATTCCGAAAATTTGGTTAGAGTTATATGATCATGTCAAGCATAATCGATTGCAAGAAGCTCAAGCACTTCAAAAAAAAGTCCAGAAATTAGCGCGAATGCTTATCAATTCAGGTGCATTGGGAGCAAAGGAATGTTTAAATATGCTGAGCGTTCCAGTTGGAATTACACGGTCCCCTATAATTCTTGGAGATGCGCTTTCTTATGAATTAAAGGACGAATTTAGGGTAGAACTCGAAAAACTTGGAATGATAGAGAAGAAAGAAATCAAATTTGAAATCGGGGAAAAGGAACTTACAAGTCGATTTTATGCCGTTGGTGTAACTCCTGAAAAGATATCGGATTTCAGCTTAAAAGTAGGTGAATCTTTAGTAGGAGATCGAGTAGAACTAGCACATATAGATCTTTTAATTGGGGATAAGAAAGGACCTGTAGGAGAGGCTTATGCGAAAGCCTTGACACACCCAGCAAAAGGTCGTGAAGGGCTACAAGTAATATTAGAACCAAATATGCAAGTAAAACCAGCAACAGTGATGATCCCAACAGTAAAAGTCACTTCTCTTAGGCATGCAAGTTTAACGTATGGCCCAGCGCAAGCTGCAATTGCTAAAGCCGTGATACAATGTGTTGAAGATGGTATATTGCCAAAAGCTGCATCTGAAGATATTGTAATAATAGCAAATGTTTTTGTCCATCCTAGTGCAAGTAGTCGGAAAAGAGTTTTTATTAACAATTATAAAGCTACAAGGAATGCCATTCGAAAAGCAATGGAGGGGCTTCCTACAGTGGAAGATGGAATCGAAAACGCGGAAAATGCTCGTCATCCATTCAGAAATGATCCTTAATATTAGTAAATTATAAATTTATTTTCTTCTATTTTTTAAAATTATAGATTTCTGAAATTTGTTATTCGCATTTCTAAGATTATTAAATCTACTCAATGGAGATGGAATCTATTGAGAAAAATAAAGCAACCTAATCCTTTTATGGAAGTAAAAAGATAGTAACTTAATGAATAATAATAATCTGAGGATGAATGGATGAAAGCTTTCATGGATGATAACTTTCTATTACACACAAAAACAGCTCAATATCTTTATCATGAACATGCGAAAATAATGCCTATCTATGATTTTCATAGCCATTTACCCGTTGAAGATATCGCTAATAATATTAATTTTGATAATATTGGACAAGCATGGCTTGCTGGAGATCATTACAAATGGAGATTAATGCGTACAAATGGAATACCAGAACAATTTTGTACCGGTAATGCAACAGACTATGAAAAATTTCAAAAATGGGCAGAAACTGTTCCTAAAACCATCCGAAATCCCCTTTACCATTGGACACATTTAGAACTTCGGCGATATTTTAACATTGAAGATTTGCTGAACCCAACAACATGTAAGACGATTTATGATCATTGTTCTAATTTATTAAAAACTCCTGAATATTCTATCAAAAATCTCGTGGATGGGATGAATGTAAAATTAATCTGTACAACAAACGACCCAATCGACTCTCTGGAATTTCATAAGAAAATTAAGAATGATGGTTATGAAGTTAAGATTCTTCCAACTTTCCGACCGGATAAAGCAATGAATGTTGAAGATAATGTTAGCTTTATGAATTATATTCACCAGTTAGGCGAAATATCTGAGATGACGATAGAGAATTTTTCTAGTTTGATAGAAGCAATAGATATTCGTCATAAATACTTCCATGATAATGGTTGTCGAATTGCTGATCATGGGGTTGATCAACTACATGCTAAAGAGTATTCAGATCAAGATATTGAAATAATTATTCACAAAATACTTTCAAACAAGGAGTTATCTGATATAGAAATATCAAAATTCAAATCCGCTTTTTTGCATGAAGTTGGAAGATTAAATCATAAGCGGGGCTGGGTTCAACAATTCCATATAGGAGCTCTTCGTAATGTTAACACCCGTTTATATAATAAATTAGGGCCTGATATTGGTTGTGATACAATAGGAGATTATAATATGAGTGAGAATATGGCAAAATTTTTAGATCATCTGGATCAGTCAAATGAATTAGCTAAAACAGTTTTATATAATTTAAATCCGAGAGATAATGAATTGTTTGCATCCATGATTGGAAACTTCCAAGATGGGACTTTTCCTGGGAAAATTCAATTTGGTCCAAGTTGGTGGTTCTTAGATAACATTGAAGGGATTAAAAAGCAGATTAATTCACTTTCAACTCTTGGATTATTATATCATTTTATTGGAATGACTACGGATTCAAGAAGTTTTCTTTCATTCCCAAGACATGAATATTTTCGAAGGATTTTATGCAATATAGTTGGAAATGATATTGAGAAGGGAGAAATACCCGCTGATATGAATTTATTAGGGGAGATGATTGAAAATATTTGTTATAATAACGCTGCGAATTATTTTAAAATGTAAAATAACAAAATATAATAAAAAAATCAAAACAAAATTTTATCTTTTCTTTCTACGTGATTGAATTTTAGCGCTTTCTACTTTTTTAAAAACTAGGATGATACCAAAAACAATTAAAATTGCTCCAACAAGTAGCCAAGTCACAAGTAAGGGCTGACTTGCATCATAGTTCAGCACAACGATAAAGAATATCGAATTTAGAGTACCAATACCTATAGAAATGGAGCCTAAAATTTTATTCAATTTTTTACGTAGTTTGATAGTAACGTATTTATCAATTACTAACCATCCAATTCCATATATTATTATAAAAACTCCGACCAAGAACAACGGAATAAGAACCATTCCTCTAATATCACTAAAAGGTTGTAATCGGGGATCAAATAAAGCATAAATAGGAGTGAAAGTTGGAATTAGCCCATCAAGAATTAAGATCAAACCTTTAATTATGTTATTTAAATGGTCTTGGTATATTAAAAAAACGGCAGAAATTAAAGTAGAAGTACTAAAGATTAATAGCGGAATCGTAAATAGTAAATAAATTCCATTCGATGGCACCCAATTAATTGTTAATGCCCAAATTGTCATAAATGAAATTATTAAAAATATAAATCCTATAACGAGTAGAAAATATCCTAAATTTCTTTTTTCCAAATTTCATCCCTTATTATTTGTATTTATGTGTAAATAAAATGTGATTTATTAAATTTATTTTTAGGGGTTTTATAATTTATTAATTATAGAGATGAGGATTAAATCTATCTTAAATGAACTCAGAAATAAGATAATAATTAATAATATGAAGATTCAAATCGTTTCCTTATCTAAGAATTATGATTAAAAACTAATCCAAATAATAATAGAGAAAATAATTATGTCTGATAAAATCGAATTAAAAGTTGGAGATATGGCCCCAGAATTTTGTCTTCTTGATAAAGATAATAAAAAGGTATGTTTAAAAGACTTTAAAGGAAAAAATGTTATTTTATACTTTTATCCAAAGGATAATACACCAGGATGTACTACAGAAGCTATAGGCTTTACAACAATATTAAAAGATTTTCAAGCGCTCGATGCAGTAGTAATAGGCGTGAGTCCTGATAGTCCTGCTTCACATGCTAAATTCATAGAGAAGAAAGATTTAAAGGTAATTCTGTTAAGCGATGAAGATAAAGAAATCTTAAAAGCTTATGGAGCATGGGGTTTGAAAAAATTTCAAGGCAAAACATATAAGGGCGTAATCCGAAGCACGTTTTTGATTAATGCTTCTGGTAAAATTGCTCATATTTGGCCAAAGGTAAGCGTTAATGGACATGCTGAAGAAGTAAAGTTTAAATTAGTAGAATTAAATGCTTAATTTTTTCCTAATCTCTTATTTTCTATTTTATAAAGGTTAGGGTTTTAATTATTGTAATTGAAAATTAACTGTTTAAAAATCTAATAGAATATAATCCCAATCTTGATATAAATTGTTTTTCTTTATATTTCGATAAAAAAATTTGGTGATTTTTATATGAATGTGAAAGAAGCAATAGAAAAAAGACGAGCCTATAGATCTTTGGGTCCGGTTGAAATTGATGATGACTTAATTTATGATTTAGCCCGTGTAGCCCAGATTGCCCCATCTTGTAATAATAATCAACCCTGGAGATTTATTTTCGTTTATGAGAAGGAGCAGTTAGAAAAACTCTTTATGATACTAAGTCCGACCAATAATTGGATTGAAAAAGCTTCTATGATGATTGCGGTGTTTTCAACTCCTAAGTATGATTGCGTAATTAAAGAAAGACAATACTATCTATTTGATACGGGTTTAGCTGCCGCTTTTATTATACTAAGAGCTACTGAATTAGGTCTTGTCGCCCATCCGATCGCGGGATTTGATGAAGATAAAGGTAAGCAGATATTGGGTATCCCTA
>JAGXNU010000097.1 GCA_019894815.1 Promethearchaeota archaeon | reverse complement strand
TATTAAAGCTGGTGGATTTAAGCAACTTCCACAGAATTTAGTTGGAATTGATAAAGTTTTCTCAGATTCATTAATATACCTTACAAGAAAAATGAAAAAAGGGAAAATAAGGACTCTTAATTTCATTTCTGTATTCACAAGTGGAAGACGTCTAAGTATACATCGTGGTTTAGAGCGTGTAAGTCTATATCGTTTAAAAAAAGACGTGTATTACGATTTAGCAAAAGATAACAATTGGAAGAATTAGTTTCAATAATACATTAATTACTTAAGAGTTTTTTAAATTCAAGATATTTTTTTCATTTTCCCAATTATCATTCTCTTCATAATCATAACGTAAAGACCTAAATTTCAATTTTCCAAACTTAAATTTTGAAATAAGTTTCAAAAAAAATATATACTTTCTTAAACAAATAAAAATATTTTTAAACTGATAATGAAAATTGCCTTGACATTTGATGTTGAAAGGGATATTCCTAATTTTTTAGATACTGATTTTGGAATCAAAATTGGATTAATTAAAATTTTGAAGCTATTAGAGAAACATCAAATAAAAGCGACTTTTTTTTGTACAGGAAACGTTGTTAAACAACAACGTTGGGTCGTACCTCTGATTGAAACTAAAGAACATGAAATTGCGTGTCATAGTTTAAATCATGAGCGATTAAACAAATTATCGTTTGAAGAATGTAAACAAAATATCTCTAATAATAAAAAATTGATTGAAAATGAGTGCCGAAATTCTAAGATCATTGGTTTTCGAGCACCTTATTTAAAACCTCCGAGTTTCTTATACCGATTATTGAATGATTTGGGATTTAAATATGATTCTTCAATTAGTTCACATAAAAAATCTGATTCTTATTACCTGAAAGATTATAATATTCAAGAATTTCATCCAATTAACAATTATTTTTTGTTTAGATTACCAATTGGTTTTAGTTTTATCAAAAAATGGGTATTTAAAAAAGAATTAAGTATATTATATTTTCATTCTTGGGAGGCAATAGATATAAAAAGGTTAATACTCAATCAAAACAATAAACTCAACCTTTTTAAAGAATACTTTTTTAGAATAGATCGTTGGGTTAATACAGGAGATTTATTTATCGCCAGAATTAGCAAGTTTATCAATGAAGCCATTTCCAAGAAAGCTGAATTTGTAACTCTAAAACAACTGGTAATAGATAATAACATTAAGAGTTATTGAATCTTCTAATATTTATAAAAAAATTCAATAAATCCCTAATAGTACTAAAAGGTTTCCTTAAATTTAATAAAATTCGGATTCCTTTCTTTTTGTACAATCTGAGAAGAGTATCTTTCCATCCTCTTTTAAAATAACCATAATAGTATGCTTTATCTAAGAGTTCCTCTAGTTTTTCCTTCGATAATATGTTTAATCGATTTACAGCAGTAGTAAAATTGTATTCATTCCAATCTTTAGATATTAAAAAATTTTTTTCAATCAGAATATCCCTAAATTTTGTACCTGGCAACGGTGTCATAATAGAATATAAAGGAAAATCTATTCCTAACTTTTTAACTAATTTAATCATGAGATTTATATCCTTCTCTTCCTCATCAAGATTTGAACCAATTAATAAGCTTCCAATTATTAAAATGTTATTTTCATGAAGGATTTTTATAGCTTTAATAATATCACTAAACCGGACTCTTTTCTGAATACCATTTAAAGATGTCTGACTGAATGATTCAATACCAAGGAAGAATAACCAGAATCCTGCCTTAGACATCTTTTTAATGATGCTTGGATTTTTTGCAATAACATCAGTTCGACTTTGACAAATCAAATCTAATTTAATCTCCTCCATGATTATTTTATCACAAATTTCTTCAACCCGCTGTATATTAGCTGTGAAGTTATCATCCACTATCAATACATTCTTATTTTTTTTGTCTCTTGCGATGATTTTTAATTCTTTAATAACTCGATCAGTATCTTTCGTTCTATAAGTTCCTCGATTAAATTGATGTATGTTGCAGAAAGTACATCTATAAGGGCATCCTCTTGATGTTTCAATTACATCTAATGGCATCTGAAAAATCTGAAAATACGACTTACTATTTCGTAATTTCTTTGCGGGAAGTGGTAATTTATTGAGATCCTTGATCAAAGGCCGATCTGGCATATCTATAATTATCCCGTTATCCTTATAAGAAATTCCTTCTATTTCTTCTAAATTTTTATTTTCTATTAGATCCCTAAAGGTTAGTTCTCCTTCTCCTCGAACTATTATATCTACGAAAGGGTATTTAAGAATTTCAGAATGAGCAAACGTTGGATGCCATCCTCCCATAATGGTTATATATCCTAATTTTTTTGATGCTTGAGCAATTTTTAAAGCAAAATTTATTCCTATTGTAAAACAACATGATATTCCAACAATATCGGGGTCAAATTCACTAAGTTCTTTAAGTATTTCCTTAAGAGTTAGATTTCTGACTTTACCATCAATTATTTTTACATGGGCTAAATCTAATATATTTGCCGCAATTGATTCTAACCCAAGAGCAGGAACTGTAAATCTATCAGTGACACTCTTAGTAATAAAATTTGGGTTTACTAAAGCTACTTTTTGGATTTTTTTATTAATTAATTTCATTTGTTAGTCCATTATCAGAAGATAGAAAATCAGATTATTTCATTTAGTTTTATAAATATATATCTTAATCTTATTAAGTATATCAAAAGTGATTTTAATTAAAAGATTTATTCTTCACTATAATATAGAGTTTTGAAATAATGGGGTTTTAATTTTAAGGATGCACAGTAATACTCATTAATATAAAATAAAAGTTGGATTTGATTTTTTGAAAGTATCATTAATTTTTCCAAAACCCCCACATAAAGGTACTTTTTGTGGTACCGTAGAGGATGCTGAAAAGTATAACAAAGAGAAAATAGAATTTTTTGGATTTCCTCCTATGGGAATTTTATACCTCGCTACATATTTAAGTGAAAATAATTTTGACGTATCCATACTTGATCAATTTGCACGTAATTTATCAATTGAGGAAACCTTAAACTGGGTAAAGCATGAAGACCCAGATATATTAGGTTTTTCGACAATTACTACAGCAGGAACAGGTAGAAGTTCTGCAGAAATTGCGAAAAGTGTCAAAGAAAAAATAAATCCAAACATAAAGGTTCTATTTGGAAATTATCATGCTACTTTCAACGATACCAGAATATTAAACAAGTATCCATATATTGATGCTTGCATAAGAGGAGAGGGAGAAAATACTCTATTAGAAATTGCTGAAAAAATTGAGAAGGGACATGGTTTTGAAGATATAAGAGGCGTAACATATCGAGATAATGGCAGGATTATTAGAAATAATGATAGATCTCTTATACAAAATATAGATAAACTTCCATTTCCAAACAGAAAATTATTAGGAAATGTAGAATATAAGAATAGAGTTGAAGGTCTTGATCTATCCATAGGAAAATTTACTTCTGCCGCTTCATCTCGAGGGTGTGCATTTAAATGTTCTTTTTGTTCAAGTTCTATGTTTTGGGGTAATTGGCGTCCAAGATCTCCAGAGAATATAGTGGAAGAATTATCCGTTCTGGAGGATTTAGGGTATCAAAATTTACTCTGGGTTGATGACAACTTTACTATAAATAAAAAAAGATTATTAAAGTTATCATATCTACTAAAAAAGGAAAAATTAGAGTTTAGTTGGATGGCGGAAGGGAGGGTTACGCAAAGTTCAAAAGAATTATTGAGTGCCATGAAACAGATGGGATGTAAAATTCTAAATTATGGTATCGAGAGCGGATCTCAGAGAATATTGGATTGGTATAAAAAACAAATTAATTTAAATCAAATCCATGACGCAATCAAAAATTCCAAAAAGGTTGGAATTGATATGGTCTTAGCAAATTTTATTGTGGGTGCCCCAATAGAAACTCGTGAGGAAATTATTAATACATTTAATTTCTCACTTAAATTAGATATTGATTTTCCACAATTTCATATTTTAGGTATAATTCCGGGGAATTGGATTTGGGATCAGATGGTGAAAGAAAAAAGAATAAATCCAGATGAATGTTGGGAGGTCGGTACTGCAGTTCTTCCCATCCCCTTAAGTGAGTTAATGTTTCGAATAAAACAGATTCATAAAAAATTTATGTTCCGACCAAATTACATCTCACAGCAAATTCTTAAAACGATAAAAAGTAAATATAGGTTAAAAGCTATCAGTCAAAACTTTAAAAATGTTAGGAATTGGGATTTTTGGAATAGTTGGAAACCATTCTGGGGATAATTTTTAATAAAAAGGATTGAATTTTGGAAAAATTAAACATTATCTGGGTCCCAAAATGATTTCACACCTTGAAAGTCCTTGAAATTGTTTAAATTATTCGTAAGTATCTTAAGTGATGAAAAAAATTTGTAAGAATTTGTTGTGGTTCTAAATATTGCTTTAATTATGTATTTTGGATTCATAAAAAACTGTTTTAGCATTTCTAGAATTAAATTAGAAATCCTTTCAGTTGGAACTCCATTAGGGTCTATGTCTGATATATGAACACCTTCTTCCCAATATTTTTCTTCATCAAGAATATTTTTCTCAATTAAATCGTCCCAAATATCTGTTCCAGGCATTGTTCCTAAAAGATTATAGACGGGAAAGTCAATATCTAATTTCTGTGCGAATTTTAAAGTATTGTATATCTCTGAAAATGTCTCCCCTGGTGCTCCAACGATGAATGAGCCTAAGATGAACGGAATTTTTGCTTTGCGAGTTTTTCTTACTGCTAGAATCGATTGGGAAGGTGTAATATTTTTCTTATAATAATCGAGAATTCTCTGATTAGCACTTTCAATACCATAAAAAAATACTCTACAATTAGCTTTCTGTATTTCCCTCAACATTTCATCTGATACTTGATTTACTCTTCCTTCGCATATCCAATCCAAATCTAGTTTATGCTTTTGCATTAATCGACAGAGTTTTATCACCCTTTTCTTCGATACAGTGAAGTTGTCATCTATAAAGTTTATATAATTATATCCCTCACTTTCTAGAAATAGGATTTCTTTCATAATATTCTCTACTGAACGAGTTCTAAAGCCCACCGTTCTTTTTCCATGACAAAAAGAACATTTATAGGGACAACCTCGGGAAGTGGTCATTGATGTGAAAGCTTTAGGTGCGAACTCTAAACCACCAAAACTCCCTTTATATTCAATTTTTAACGCTTTTCTATCAGGAAAAGGTAAAATATCAAGATCTTTTATTAATGGGCGATCTTCATTTCGTTTTATTTTTCCATTATCTCTATAAGTCAAACCCTTGATATCTTTTAATGATAATTTTTTTTCTAATGTTCTAATTAAATCCAAAAAGGTAAATTCACCTTCATCTCTTACACATATATCAACTTGAGGGTATTTGTTTAGAATCCTATAGTCATTATGATTTACATGCCGATTTCCAAAAACAATTTTTATATTTGGATTCCATTTTTTTACTTCAATGGAAGTTAAGGCAGCACTAATTCCCGATCCTGATGCTGTTAAAGTAGAAAAACCTAAAACATCAGGATCCTTCTTTTTAATCCATTTTACAATCTCTTCTTTATTATAACCCATAGCAGCTTGGTCAATTAAATCTACATGGTAATTTTCATTTTTTAATATAGAACTTAAGTAACAAATTCCTAAAGGGGGATAAACATGATCTGCATTTGCCAAAATTCTACCTTTCTCTAAAATATCCCCGGGTCCAGGGTTTACTAAAGCGATTTTGAAGAGTTTCACCACTTGTGCGTTATTTATATTGAAATTTTAAAATTATCTGAATTTAATTATTCATAAATAATTGTAAGTACTAAGTTTTTTGATCATTCTATTTGTTAAATATGTTCTGTTTAATGGAAAATCTTCATCGCATTTGCCTAAATTTTGAGGTAAGAATCGAACAACTCTATAAAATCAAAGAAAATTGCCCTTAGCAGGACAAAAATGAACCTAAATCGATCTCTTGACCGGAAAAGATCAAATCGAGCAATTTATCGAAATCCTTTCCGTTTACCTTACATGTCATGTACAACGACAGGTAAACGACGAAGTGTCGCATGACCTCGGGACTCTTGAACCTGCCCGAACGCTTCCGCTGGGCGACGAAAGGGCGGAGTTCTCGTTCCGCCTCGTTGTTATCGGGGGGGCACGCCCTCGTATTTCAGGTATGTAAATAATTTTTTTTCGTATTTTTCACATCGCTTCAAGAGCTTTTCTAAGTCCGCCTCAATAACTGGCTTGACTATATTTTAGATCAGGGTTGGACGAGGATTAAACGATTACCTCGTTATTAGATTTTGACATTTCATTCCTTCAATGTTAGATGGAAATCGCATATATTATCTCCAAGTCCCATAAACTGACTTCTCTGTATCTTAATATTTTTATTAAATTCCTTTATAACAGGATCAAGATAAGGGACACACATATCTTTGCAAATCGAAACAATTCTATGGTGCCTATCAGGATTCCTCTTCATTGCATCTATGTAGGGGCAAACAGTTATGTTCAATTGGACTTCTTCATTATTATATCTTATAATTTCATGTAAATTTCCCTCGCAGTTCCAAACAAAAGATAGAATTGAAATTAAGTCATCAAGTGTATTGCCCTCTATTTTCAAATACTTCATTACTCGACGAAATATAATTGAATATAAACGTTGCCATACAACGATATCCAACTCTAATGCTGTTTTAAAATCAATCTCATTTTCAGTTTCAATAACCCATAATCCATCTAAAGTACGAAAATTTCTCTCAAAATAAAAGAGCTTATCTTTATCACGAATTTTTTGTTGCAGAACCCTCTGCTTTAATTTCTCTTTATCAATTTTTTGATTTTGTGTCATGGAAAGACGAAAATCACATTCATCATCATCTTTTAAACCCATAAATTTATTTCTTTTTAACGAAATTGAAGGATTAAATTCCTTAACTATTTCATGATAAAATGGTTTGCACATATTATTGCAAATTAAAGCTCTCTTATCATGCCTTTCAGGATTTCTATCCATTGCGGATTTATAAGGACAACCTTTCACGCTAATGTATACTTCGTTAGAATCCATTTTCATGATGTCATATTTCCAACCTTCTACAGACCATCTAAAAGTAAGAATCTCAACTAAGTCAATAATATCATTACTTTGGATGTTAAGATATTTTTTTAATCTCTTAAATATAATTTTTAACAACTTAAGCCATACTTTTAAATCTAGGTCTAAAGCGATGTTCCAATCCGTCTTTTTCTCCATTTCAATCATCCACAAACCATCAAGAGTAAAGAAATGTTTTTCAAAAAAGAAGAGCTTATCTTTTACAGTTAATTCTTTCATGATCCTAAATATTTGTTGTAGTCATTTTGATATTAAATATTTTTCTGGCATTCTCACTAAATATCTTTTGATAAACGCTTCTCTCTAAGTCTAAATCCAATAATCCTTTCGTAGAGGCCTCATAATCATATGG
>JAGXNU010000096.1:7289-7552 GCA_019894815.1 Promethearchaeota archaeon | reverse complement strand
TGGTACGGCTATGAGCCATATCAGTGCCGTAGGGAAACCGTTAAGTGTGCCGCCTGGGAAGTACGGTCGCAAGGCTAAAACTTAAAGGAATTGGCGGGGGAGCACCACAAGGGGTGAAGCCTGCGGTTCAATTGGACTCAACGCCGGGAAACTTACCAGGGGAGACAGCAGTATGACGGTCAGGTTGACGACCTTACCCGACGAGCTGAGAGGAGGTGCATGGCCGTCGCCAGTTCGTGCCGTGAGGTATCCTGTTAAGTCAG
>JAGXNU010000096.1:0-7279 GCA_019894815.1 Promethearchaeota archaeon | reverse complement strand
GCAATGGTATGAACAATGGGCTGTAACTCCGAAAGGAGAAACCAATCCCGAAATCATATCTCAGTTGGAATTGTCGGCTGTAACCCGCCGACATGAACGTGGAATCCCTAGTAATCGTGTGTCATCATCGCACGGTGAATACGTCTCTGCTCCTTGCACACACCGCCCGTCGCTCCATCCGAGTGTGCTAAAAATGAGGTGCGGTCAATCTGGTCGTATCGAGTTTCTAGTATGCGAGGAGGGAGAAGTCGTAACAAGGTAGCCGTAGGGGAACCTGCGGCTGGATCACCTCCCATTTATTATTTAATTTGATGATGTTCTTAATTTACTTTCTTTTTCTTTTATTATCTTCTTATACGTTAATTTTTTTTTTTTATAATAGAAATTTCATCTATTTGATCGATTTGAATAAATTAAGGGCCTGTAGATCAGTAGCAGATCGCTTGATCCTTAAGCGTATAGCTTAATAGGCGAGACTTGCACTCAAGAGGTCACGGGTTCAATTCCCGTCAGGTCCACTTAAATTTTCCAAATAATTAATTAAAAAACAAAATATGATTTTTAATATCTTATGACTGAAAATTATTTAAAATAAGAACATTTTAATAACTCAATATATCATTGGAATGATAGTTATGAAATTTATTAGCTTTATCATATTAGCTTTGTTATTTATCCTTCAAACTCCAGAACAAGATACTTTTAATTTCCTAATCGTTCTTATGGGAATTATATTGATGTTTATAATATTAGCATACATCTTAACAACATCAAGAGAAGAATGATTCTTATTTTGAAGTCACTATTTTTATTATATCATTATTTTTAAGTAGGTAATTTTCACCTATTCTCTTTTTAGTTCTTGCATCAATACCAAAAATAAAATGTTCTGCTAATTCAGAATGGATTTTTTCTCTTACAAAATCTCTTAAAAGCGTACCCTTCTTTACTAATATCGCATCAGGCAAAACATTATTCTTATTATCAGTATAATTGTTCAACTCAGAAACGGGGTAAACACAAATCTGATTAGCTATATTAAATATGGCATAATTCAAAATTTCTTGCACACCAGTACTATCGTAGGTATTCAATATCTTTTCCTTTATGTTTTTCAATATTTCTTGCTCTTTTTGAGAAAGTTTCTCCTTTTGGTTTATTTGAAAATTATTAGATCCCGGTATATAACTCAAGATACCATTTTCCTCGAATTTTCTTAAAACATGTTCAGCAAGAGCACTACAAGGAAATATTGGACCATCATATTTTTTTTTTAATTCATTAAATTTCTTTATCCCGATACCCTTATCAATTTTATTTGCTACAATTAAAATTGGTTTTGATATTTCTCTTAATTTCTTAGCAAAAAGGAGAATATTTCCTTCAGACCAAGATGATGGGCTTACATTTTCTAAATTTGAATTATTAAGTGCTTTCTTTATATCAGACTTTCTAATTTTTACTCCTGATAATCGGTTATATAATTCATTTATGAATTTTCCTTGTTCACGGGCAAATGATCTAATAAATTTATTCCAATCTTCTCTTTCTAAAATTTGCTTAAACCATAAATTTATTTCTGACTCTAAAAAGAGTATATCTTCATATGGTTCATTTAATCCTTCACCCGTCCTTTTTCCCATCTTATCTAAAGATCCTGTGATATCTAAGATATGAATAAGTACATCTGCTTTACTTAAATCATTTAAAAATCGATTACCTAATCCTTTTCCCTTATGAGCATCAGGTACAAGCCCTGCAACATCCATCAAATTGATAGGAATAAAACGATTTCCCTCGATACAAGTTGAGTTTTGTGGATTATCATTCAGATTTAATTCCTTGCAAACACATTTTACCCTAACATGTGCTACACCATTATTTGGATTAATAGTTGTAAAAGGAACTTCACTAACTTTAGCATTAGTTAAACATGCTGCATTTAAAAAAGTGGATTTACCCGCACTTGGTTTTCCAATTATCCCTATTATAATCGTCATTATTATGTGATAGGTCACGTATGTCTAAAAATTTATTCTTTTCCTCTGACTCATATAATTTAATGATTAACTCTTTAAAACCTTCTAATGTTATTGAATCTTTAAGATCTGCAATTTTTCCAATTTCATAACATTTACTAAAAAAACGTGATTTCTTGATTATCTCATTTTTGTTTTTCTTCATTAATTTTTGGAGGATATCAGTTACAGACCTTAATTTAACATGGTCATTCCTAAATTTATTTATATTACCCTCTTTTACTTTATGATCTTGATTTTCACTTAATAAAAAAGACCTCTTCATTTTTCGTATTACTTGTTCATTTTTCTTTTTAATTTCAAAAACTGTTAAAGTTTCACGTTTAATCAAGGGGATATGTAAAATGAAAGGATTCTTTAGCGAATTAACACGAATAATACAATGTCCTTCTTCTAATGCAGATAAATAATTCTTTTTCTCTAAATCTAAATTTAAGAGTTCACACATTATTTCCTTTTCGATGTGATTTTTAAAGGTTAATACAACTCCATTATTAGCAAGGATTTCTTTGCTAATATCTGGACGAGTAGCTAATGTTATTAAACACTCTCCAGTCCCTCGCTGTAAAAGTGCTATGTCTTCTAAATATGAAGTTATTTTGGTTTTTTTAATCAATCCTTGGGGGGCAAAATATTGAGCATCTTCAATTATTGTTAGATGTTTAATTCCTTCATAATTGTGGGCCCCGTTGGCTAAATTCTTGTCCCAAAGATATTTAAGGACCATATTTAAGAAAAAGAGGGCATCTTCTTTTTCTCCACCTAAGCGAATTATTGAACTCAAATCTAAGATAACATTCATCTTAAATAAATTATCAAGTGTGATTTTATCATTTGGTTCGAATAGAGCTTTTAATGGACCTTGCGAAAATCTTCTTATTCTATTATTTACGCTGATTAAAGTTTGTTTTAACATTGGAATAGATTTCTGATTATCATCAAGATATATCTTGCAACATTTATCAAATCCCGGCCAGCTCTGATATTTCTTATCTGCACACGTTTTTGCCAATATTTCTATTAAAACTTTTTCCATTTGTGGTGAATACTCTGAATTTTCGTCTAGAAATTTCCCGCTTTTAAAAATATCAAAAATCCTCTCTGAATGAATTAAGGGATCCACACCATCAGGATCAAAAATGTTGATCGAAAAATTCTCCCCTGGCCATAAAACTATCAAATCATCAATCATTTTTTGCATAAAATGATATTCTCCCTTAAATTCAACAAGAAAAAAAGGTATCTTAAAAAGATTTTTAAAATTAATTAAGAAGTATTGCAAGAAATTACTTTTCCCCGTTCCTGTTGAACCACAAACAAATATATGCTTTGCTAAATCTTTTAATGATAAATGATAGAAATATTTTAAACCCTTTTCTTTAATAACACGACCTAATTTAATATTTCCTTCTTTTGCTTCGATATATGAAGGAGATTCTAAATTTAGGATGAATTTGGAGGATTTTAATAAACTTAATATAAATATTATAATGGATATTCCTAGCCATATTACAGATATATTAAATATAAATATAAACCCAATTATATCGTTAAATATTATTAAAATATCTATAGGACTTGTTTGAATGAAAAAAAATAAGTCATAAATAAAGAACCCAAGAGAAAATGTGAAATTCGAAATTAAACATATTGTATAGATCGTTAATGAATATCCTCTTTTCTTGTAAAACCAATAAATGATACTATTCACTAAACAAATTAAACTCAAAATAAAAAAAATTATTGTCATCAGATTAAAATTTTGATTAAATGTTAAAAACCACACAAATTTCCACAAATAAGAGATTTATCTTCATTTTTCGTAAACTTTTTTAATTTTATGACTTAGAGATCTATATATATACATAAATTATTTCAACTTAAAAAAGTGAACATTAAATGGCACAATTATCTGGTGTTCCTATAATAATTCTTAAAGAAGGAACTGAAAGAAAACAAGGAAAAGATGCTCAAAAGAATAATATAGCTGCAGCAAAAGCTGTAGCAGAGGCTGTAAGAACTACACTTGGACCAAAAGGAATGGATAAAATGCTGGTCGATTCACTAGGAGATGTCACCATAACAAATGATGGAGCAACGATCTTAGATACGATCGATGTAGAACATCCAGCAGCTAAAATGATAGTGGAGGTAGCTAAAACTCAAGACAATAAAGTTGGAGATGGTACCACTACAAGCGTTATAATCTCTGGCGAATTATTAAATCTTGCGCAAGAACTGATGGAACAATCCGTTCATCCCACTATTATCTTTAGAGGATATAGAAAAGCTCTAGTACAAAGTAAAGAAATCCTAAAAGATCTTGCTCAAAAGATTGATATTAGTGATGAAAAAACACTAATAAAAGTCGCTGAAACATCAATGAATAGCAAACTAATCGCAGGAGTAAAAAATAATTTTGCTCACATCGCTGTTAAAGCAGTAAATCAAATTAAAGAAAAACGTGGCGATAACATTATCATTGATTTAGATCAAATTCAAATCATCAAAAAAGAAGGTAAAAGCCTTTTTGATACATCTATTATTGAGGGAGTTATCGTTGATAAAGAAGTAGTTCATCCTATGATGCCCAAGTCAATCAAGGATGCTAAAATTGCCTTGATCAGCTCATCATTAGAAGTAGAAAAAACAGAATTTGACGCTGAAATTAGAGTTCAAACTCCAGATCAACTCAATAAATTTCTAGAAGAAGAAGCTAGCATGCTTAAGAAGCGGGTTATAAAATTGAAGGAATTAGATGCTAATGTCGTATTTTGTCAAAAAGGAATTGATGATAAAGCTCAAAATTACCTCGCTCAAGAAAATATTCTTACTGTTCGCAGAGTTAAAAAATCAGACATGGAAAAACTAGCAAGAGCTACTAATGCAAAAATTGTAAATAATCTTTTCGAAATTACAAACTCTGATATTGGAAAAGCAGGGAAAGTAGAAGAAAAGAAGATAGGGGATGATCGTATGATTTTCGTATCTGAATGCTCAGATCCTAAAGCCGTTAGCATCTTAATAAGGGCAGGAATCGAGCATGTCGTTGATGAGGCTGAAAGAATGCTTCATGATGCGCTATCTGTTGTTAAAGCTGCTATAGAAATTCCATATATTTTACCTGGTGGTGGTGCTTCCGAAATTGAATTAGCAAAAAGATTAAGAACATTTGCTCGTTCAATTGGTGGCAGAGAGCAATTAGCTATAGAAATTTATGCAAATGCTTTAGAAATAATCCCTAAAACATTAGTTGAGAATGCAGGACACAATCCTGTTGATTTAATAGTAGAATTACGCTCAAAACATGAAGCAGAAAATGGTCAATCATATGGTATCAATATTGATACTGGAAAACCTGATAACATGATCAACTTGGGAGTAATTGAGCCTCTAACTATATTAACACAAGCAATTCAGTCTGCTACTGAAGTAGCATCCATGATCCTGAAAATTGATGATGTTATAGCATCTTCTGGGTTATCTAAAGGCAGAGAAGATTAAATTTCGAGAAATTTTTTTAATATTCTTATTTTCTTATTTTTAAAATCTATTTAAATTTTTAAATTGGATCCCCCAAGTAAATTTTGAAAGAATTAATTCTGCGTCTTCGGTGTTACCCGTGATATAAAGAGCAGCTGCTAAGGCTTCAACAGAGCTCAATTTTTCCCATTTACCATAATTAACGGGATTAGCTGCTATAAGAGGGGGTAGTTTTCGTCCTCTGTTAAAACTACCCAATTTTAAATCAAATATATGTTTCCAAGAACAATCTATTACAATCAAACCATGGTTTTTGATAATTGATTTGTCTCCTAAAGAGATAACATTTTGTGATAATGGAGTTAAGACAATGGCATTATGCAAATCTCCTCTAATTTTTGAAATAATTTTAAGTAAATTTAACCTTTTCAGTTTTAAAGCAGTACATTTCTTTGGATCACATTCATTTAAATGAAGACAATACAAAAGAGGGATGACTGAATTAGTATTCATTCTTTCGATCCAGGTTCCTTGTTTTTCATTCATATTTAAAACTAGTTAAGACATTGACAGCTTTAATGAAGTTATCTGTTGTAGGTTCAGAACCAATAATTGATAAAATGGAAAATATTACATTTCTAGACTCACATATTATTGGTATTCCACCATAGGTTAAAGTGAATAAGCCTACAAAAGATATACTTTCTGAACTTGAAACCTCTTCTAACTTAGAGTATTTTAAAATTCCGGCATGGCAAGTTATTATTCCGTAGAAATTTTCGGGATCATTACCCGAGATTGTGATATAACTAAGTAAGTCTCCCAGAGAGCTACCTGCAGATTCCTCCTTCATTTTTTGAAAACCTACATTCGCATTTGCTGAAAATGCCTCAACGGAAATAGGTAAATCTTGACCACTAACCTCCCGGGCATCTATCGTTAAACCGGCTGGGCTTACAAGGCTATATCTTATGAAAATAGGATTTTGTATTGAATTTAATACATAACTTATCGCAGGCAAGAGATTTGTTTCATCATAATTTTCTGGGGCATACGATATAAATGGAACTTCTGAACCCATTCCAAATAAATATATTGCACTTCTTACTCTATTTGAGAATAATTCAAGTTCATTTTCTGACTCTGCAAAGTTTCCAAAAAACTCACTCAATTTCTGTTTTAAATAATACATCGAACTCGCTAAATTATCTGCATCCAAAGGCCATTCCTTATGATAATCATGTACTATAGTTAATAGAGTATCATTTATCCTAATTGTAATTAAACAAATTTTTTCAAAATATGAAAATGATATTACTTGGTCTTTAATGTTCAGATCTTCCCAATTTTCCCCACTTGCGGAAAATGCTGCCGAAGCTAAACTGGTGATTTGGTTTGGATTAATATCAATATCACTTTTCCGCCCTATTTTAGCTATCGAAAGACCATCTAGATCACATAGAACTACTAATATTGTTCCTTGTGAAGAACGTAATATTGACGTCAAATACTTAATTAAAGATTCTCGAACACTCATAAAAAAGACCTATAAGCAATTTGGTTGTTTTAATAACTCTAATATTTATTCTTAAATATTTCTCTTTTTTATCTTTATCTATCATGATGGTTTTCTACATGTGAAAAATTTAATTAAGTCTCAATATTTTGAATAATATAGCATTCCTAATAACAAATCTTTTATATAATTATGCGGGAATTGCCAAGTCTGGTTAAAGGCGCTGGACTTAGAATCCAGT
>JAGXNU010000095.1 GCA_019894815.1 Promethearchaeota archaeon | reverse complement strand
TTTTTTTTTAGGTTAATTTTTTTGCCCGCGCACCACCGAAGGATTCAAATTTACAAACCCAAACAATCTTGAATAAATTCTGCTGATTAGGTAAAAATTGGTAAAATAATAAATATATAAATATGGATAATATAATATATCAAATATACTTGCGATGATTCTATTAATTTAATTAATTATATAAATTAGGTAATTAAAATTTCTGATACATATAAATTCAAAATAACACTATTCGGTGGAGGAGACGTAGGAAAAACATCCCTATTGATAAGGTACATAAAGGACTATTTTAATACTGACCTAAAACAAACCATTGGATCTAATTTTTTAATTAAAGATGTTGAGTTTGAGGAAACTAACGTTCGACTACTAATCTGGGACATAGGAGGTCAAGAACAATTCGCGAAGCTAAGAACGATTTACTTTAAAGGAAGTAATGGCGCTCTTGGAGTTTTTGATTTAACTAATCCCCAATCCTTATTAAAATTACCTGGTTGGATAAGTAGTATTAAAAAATCTGTAAAAAAAACCATTCCGATGATAATATTAGGTAATAAGTCCGATCTAGAACGTCAAGTAGAACGATCAGAAGCGGAAGATTTAGCAAGAAGATTAAATTGCGACTATCTTGAAACTTCGGCCAAAACAGGGGTCAATGTAGAATTAGCATTTGAAAAGATTGCCAAAGCTTGTTTACATGGAATGACAGAATAAGATGTTTAATCTATATTATATTAATATTTAGTTCTTTTAGAGATTTAGTTAGTTCATCAATATCTACAAAACGAATTCCCTTTATCCCTAATTCTAAGGCAGCTCTGATATTATTAAAACCGTCATCTATAAATACAATCTCTTCAGGGGCGCATCCCGCTTTTTTAATTGCTATTTCAAATATCTTGCTATCCGGTTTGGTTAAGTGAACTTCATGAGATAAGATGAATTCATCAAATAAATCCCATATTTCCCACTTTTTTTTCTTTATATATTTCCAATGGCTAGAATTGATATTTGACAAGCAGATAATCATGAGTTTATTATTTTTTTTGATATTCTTAACCAACTCAACCATTTCCTTATTTATATCTGAAATTATACTGTTAAAAGCATCATAAAACTCTTTTTGATTTAGATCACACACTCGTAGCAGATCACAAGCTTGAGTGTAAAATTCTTTATCACTTATTTTTCCTTGATGATATGTATCAGATTGACGAAAAAATTCCAGCATGATAGGCGTTTTAGGTTTATTCAATGGGGATGGTGTGATTACCTCATTAAAGAATTGACTAAAGTCCAAATCAAAGATAACATCCCCTAAATCGAAAATAATGCATTTAATTGTCATTTTCTGAAATATACCTAAATTGATAAAAATAGTAATCGAATATGTAATTAAAATATAATCTTTAATCTTTATAGTACATAAAATAAAATCTGAAATTAATTTTTAGATTAAATTAGAATCACTTATCATTATTTTTTCCTACGGGACAAGCTTCGATACATGCATTACACCATATTACGGTATGATCCGAAAGTTTTTTCTTATTAGATGTTGAGTAATTATAACAAATATGTTTCATGTATTTACCATCAACAAACGCACTTGATGGACATGCTTCTATGCATTTATTACAACTTTTACAATATTCACTTTCTAAAATAGGTTTTCCACAAACTAATGGAGCAGTTGTAACTATTGCCCTTAATCTCACTTGAGAGCCATAAGTTGGAGTTATCAACAAATTATTTTTTCCGATTGGGCCGATTCCAGCTAAGGCTGACGCATCTTTTAAAAACAAACCGGGAGAATATGTTATTATCGCTGAAACATGCCCTCTTTTTTTCAGAAACGAGATAATTTTATTACAAAAGTTTTCTATAATCGAATCGGCAAACTGGTAACTCTTGTCCTCTCCAAGGATTGGTTTTGACCAAGCATCGAGTGTTAAATCATATAAATGAAACCCAACGACAATAACCGTTTTACAACCTTTTAGATAAGCTTGAGGCCTATTATATTCGGGAAATCGGTCAAAAAATTTTGGATCGGCAAAACCAACAACATCAACACCTAGTTTTTTACAATATTTCTTAATACTTGTTGTTAGTTTTTCATCCTTTTCCATTTTATTTCTTCACAAATTCCTGAATTGCTTAATAAAACGCAACCAAATTTATTCATATATTCTCTTATTTTCTAAAATATACTTTTGTTGAAAATTTCCGTAGCGGTTTCGGTAATTTATATTTAGGAAAGCTTTTCGAGTCATTTTCTAGCATTTCTAGTAACTGGCTTAATTTCCAGTTCTTGAACTGTTCGACAGTAGCTTTTTTGGGACCGAATGGTTTTCCTATTAATCTCTTTCTTACAGAAATCTCTTGATTTTCTTGTTCTTTTTTACCAATTATAATAACATATGGAATCCACTCAACTTCCGCTTGTCTGATCTTTTTACCTATAGTTTCGTTACGATCGTCAAAATCAGCTCTATATGATTCCTTACTAATGATATCTAATAATTTTTCAGCATATTGCGTTTGTTCATCACTAATAGTTATGATGCGTACTTGAATGGGAGATAACCACGTTCTAAATCCTGGTACGATTTTATCTTTATTTTTTATTGCCGATTCAATTAAACCCCAAAGGATACGTTCTACTCCTCCAGTTGGTGAATTATGGAGAATAATAGGATATTTTTGTTTTCCATCGTCATCCGTAAACTTGATATCATATTTCTGACGTTTTACTCCCTCATTATCAACCATGTATTCTAAGGAACTTTCTACATCAATTTGATTAGTAGCTAATGTTGCTGTTCTATTTTGTGCTGATAAAACAGTTCTTTCAAATTTCAAGACAAAATAATAGTATCTATCTTCCCATAATTCTAAAAGAGCTGACTTATTTTCAGATTTTAAAAGTTTTACAATCCATTCCTTATTATCTTTATAAAATTCTTTAGTCGTTCTAAAAACTACATTTGATTCAATTCCTAAATCACTTTCTAAATCTCTGATTAATTTATACTGTTTGATGAATTCCTCAACTGCTAGATTTAAATCTTTACATAAAGTATGCAAATCAGGCATGGTAAATCCTCTAAGCCTTCTCAATCCACTTAATTCCCCTTCCATTTCTCTCCTAAAATCATATTGTTCGAACTCATATAATCTCAAGGGAAAATAGTGTGATTTGAGATTCATTTTACTTACCATATCAAAGAGTAGAAAATCAGATGCAAATCTTAACAAAAATCTATCCCTCCCAGATTCTACCCAATAAGTTCGTGCTGGAAAGCGAGCGGTTTGAGCAGTTAGTTTCTTATTTTTAACCGTATACATTATCGGCGTATCGATAAGTAAAGCTCCATAATCAATTAATCGGTCTTCGATAAAATTTTTAATAAGATTTTTCATTATCATTCCTTTTGTATACCACCGAAAAATACCTTTATCACTGTTAGGATCGAAATCGACTAATTCAAAATCTTTCATAACACTTATATGAACAGGTTCTACTGATTTATCCTCTCTCTTTGACCCGAGCTCAGATTTGATGAATAGGAAGAAATCTTCATCTTTTATATTTTCTAAAGGTTTTATATTTTTATTATCATCGAACTCTATGTTTTCCTCCTCACCTGAAGGGAATAATATTTTAAATTCTGCGTTTGTTATGTGTTCTTCTGGTTGAATATATAATTTTACATCTCTATACATTTCAGCAATTTCATGTCCGATACAATTTATTTTGAAAGATTTATACCATCCAAAGGGAGAAAAACCTGCCTCAATACCTCTATCTTTTAGAATTTGAGCAATTTTAGGACATACTTCCATCGCATTGGCTTCATTACTTAGGAATTTAGAAAGATGAGCCCAAGGATAAACTAAAATTTTATCAACTCTGTACATTTCAGGGTCTTTAATTAATTCTTTTAAATTCCTTAGATTCCCTTTAATCGTTTTTGATTCTATTTTCTTATTATGTGCCCTTACTTCTTCATTTTCTTGCCTTATCTTTTCTGGAAACCCAGAAATCTGCAAAATTGCATCTTCAATTACTTGAGCACCTTGTTTAGCAATCATGTCTGTATCATAAGTGTCTTGGTCTTCTACAGATACGTATGCAACAAGAACTAAACCATCCATCTTTATGACTTTTTCGGGGAAATCCTGTGGATTGCTGGTAGCTTGTTTATTCTTAACAACTTCTACACCCTCGGAGTGAATTAATAAAATTTTCATGATTGTCTCTCTTCTTTGCTTCTCTTACCATTTAGTTATAAAAAATTCTAAATACTTTTGATAATTACCTACAATTAACTTTCAAATTAATTATAACTAAAATATTTATCTATTCACATGAATCTTAAAGTAATTTTCTCTGAATTAATAGAAAATTTAGATAAACTAGATAATGGTAGGGAAGAAATTCTCAAAAAATCCCGTCAAATTATTCGAGATTGCAGTGTTGCAATAAAAAATATTCATAGAAATGAAGTTAATCTCTATCAAGATAAAATTAATAAAATTCAAATTAATTTGGCAAACTTACAACAGCTAACAGCTAAAAATATTGGAGTTTTTTCCAAATATCTAAAAGTGCCAGAACAAGAATATGCTGAAGCAATTTCATTATATACAATTATTAATAACAAAGATCTTCCCTCCCCTAGTGAATTAAAAATTAATCCTCTTAATTACGCATTAGGATTAGCTGATGTAATTGGAGAGCTCAGGAGATTTGTATTAGATAATATCCGCAGTTCAAATATACAAGATTTAACAAGAATTTTGGAAACTATGGATGAAATTTATTCGGATCTCTTTTCAGTTGATTATCCTTCTGGGTTAACACAAGATTTAAGGCAAAAAACAGATAAAGCGAGAGGAATAATAGAAAAAACACGAGGAGACATATCAATAACGCTCCAAATGAATAATTTAAAAGCATGTATAGAAAAGAATGTCGAATTCAAAAAATAGAAGATCAAAATTACTTTGATTGGAGATACAGATTAATAGTTAAGACTTTAAGATGGAATTTATGAATAAAAAGGTATTAATTGCTGGAACATTTGATTTAATCCATCCCGGACATCTTTTTTTAATCAATGAAGCCGCTAAATTGGGAGATGTTTTCGTTATTGTATCAACAGATAAAAACCGTGAACTATATTCGGGTGAAGCTCCAATTGTTCCTGAACAGCAACGATTGGAAGTTATTAAAAGAATAAAAAATGTAAAAGCTGCTAGACTTGGTCGAAGTGATAACGATACTCTTAAAACAGTTGAAGAAATTTATCCAGATATCATATTGTTAGGTCCCAATCAGAAATATGATATAGCTACCTTAAAAAAGGGATTAAAAGATCATGGTTTAGAACATATCAAAATTCAACGTCTTCAGTCATATTACAATTATTGTGAATTAAATTCTTCAAGACTAATTAAGCAAAAAATATTAGAAAGATTTCGAAATAAAAAGCTCTGAATAATTATGGAAAGTAATGAAGAAATTTCCCCTGATAATTATGCTAATTGGTTTGCTTTATTAAAGCTATGTCAACTAACAAAACACAAAAATTCAATTCAGATAAGTAGCTTGCAATTTGGAGAATTACTTAAATTAAGTCAACAGACGGGAAATCGGAGAATTAATGATTTGGAAGCACTAAAATGGATAGAAAGGAAAGGTGATGGAAAATCTCAGAGAATTTCAATCACTAAAATAGGATCCACTGTGATGCTGAATATGTATAAAAACCTGAAAAGCCTACTTGAATCAATCTTAGTTGTTGGTGTAGTTCGTGAAGGATTGCATGAAGGTGGTTATTATGTATCGATCAAAGGTTATTATGATCAATTTAAAACTAAATTGGGATTTGAACCATTCAAAGGTACTTTAAATCTGGAATTGAGTGATACTGGGATCTCAATTTTAAGAGAAAAATTAGATAGTGTAGCTCCTGTAATTATTGAAGGATTTCAAGATCACAATAGAGAATATGGTCCAGTAAAATGTTATGATGTGTTCATATCACGATTAGATGATAGAACTCTGCGGAGAAAAGCAGCAATATTAGACATACAGAGAACTCATCATGACAAGAATATCATTGAAATTTTAGCAAAACCATATTTAAGAGATTTATTTAACTTGAAAAATGGTGATAAACTAATTATCGAATTCAATAAAAAATGATATCTATTCCTAGTTCTTTTCTGAGTTTAATATTATAGAATGAATTTTTAAAAATCTAAATATTGCTGTTGCGATAACTAACAATAAGAATAACAGGAGATATTCATTAAAAAAGCCAAAATAAAATGAGATTAATGTAGTGACGAAAATATAGAACATTCTTTCAGATCTTGCCATGAGTCCTATATCAAAGTCACCATCGTATAAGATTTGGGCTCTGGCTCTTGAGTAACTAATCATTATTGAAGTCAAGTAAGAAAGAGTAATTATCAATTTCATATCGATAATATTCCATAGATTTTCATCCCAACGATTTATTAGAAGAGCAAGGAATATAAAAAATTCACTTAACCTATCCATTGTTGAATCAAATATCCCTCCAAATTGAGAAGTCTTATTCCTTAATCGTGCTATTGCACCATCAATTCCATCAAAAATACCCGTTAAAAAGACAAAAATTGAAAAAAACACATAATTGGAAAAAAACACTAGGAATAAAAAACTGATAATTGAACATATCAACATCGTAATAGTCGCTCCATTCGCAGATAATCCAATTTTACTTAAAGCTCGAGCCAAAAGGTTGACAATTGGTTTAAAAAGCCTTCGCAAACGGAATTTTGAAGCCATAATAACATAAACTCTTCTTATATATAGTCTTCTTCTTTAATAACATTCTCAACTTTTTTGAATCCAAGAATACTCATTATAAAACCGATAAAAAGACCTATTATGTATAGAATAGCAAGGCTAAATACAAATAAAGTGAAGACATCTATTCTGATTAAAATAGTTTTATAATCAATTTCGAAATAAAGAATATTGGTCCATGTACTAATCATATAAAATGCAATGAAAATGAGAATGCTCCCAAATATATTATAGGTTGCAACAATTTTTTGTTTGAGAATTAAAACGATTAAACCCGCAAATAAGAATAATAAAAACGAAATCAATGAAAGTAATGATATAAAGAAGAATACCATTTCAAAATCAACCAACCTAATTGAAAAATGCATAAAATTCTCATGAATTTGAGTTCCAGTCCCTTCTATTAAGAGAATAATTATAGTAAGAGATACGATGATAAAGAGATTACCAAATGCATTTAGATAGAAATATGCCCTGGATACTTTTGATATATCGACATTTAGCTGCTTAATTGTTGATGCAAAAAATTGTTCTTTTAAAATCTGAAGTTCTCGTATTATATCTCTAGGAGTATTACTCGTTATTTTTTTGATTTTGTATGTTGCATGCTTTTTTTTAAGATCTCCTAATAATCCTCTTGCCTTATTACGTTTTCTAGCAGAACTATTCCTCCCTTCCAAATACCAAATTAAATTTCTAGATGAATCTACGATAACAACAATATCACTTTCATTGATATCATCAGCATTATGCCATTGGTCATTTTTGAATTTATACGCAAATAGATTAGAAGACATGTTGAAATCTTGAAATTCTTTTTAATTTATATAATACTTTATTATTTAATACACTAATATATTT
>JAGXNU010000094.1 GCA_019894815.1 Promethearchaeota archaeon | reverse complement strand
GCTAGTTCGCGCATCCGATTACTTATGAGCGAAGGAGTAAATATCCGTTCATTCTCATCAAAATCAAAAATCTCCTTATCAGGATAAAATGTAATTTTAGTTGAGGTTCTCTTATCATCAGTTTTAGTAATTTCAGGATCTGATACTTTTTTTCCTCGAGAAAATCTCTGTCTATAGATAGATCCATCCCTATATATCTCTACATCTAACCATTCTGACAAAGCGTTAACAACGGACAACCCTACTCCGTGTAACCCCCCTGAAATTTTATAACTCTTACTATCGAATTTTCCTCCTGCATGTAAATGCTCCATAATAACTTCTAAAGCAGGTCTATTAAATTCAGGATGAATATCAATAGGAATTCCTCTACCATTATCATAAACTTGAACAGAATTATCTTTGTAAAGGGTTACTTTAATCTCATTAGCATTACTACCTATAGCTTCGTCAACTGAGTTGTCCAAAACCTCAAATACAAGATGGTGAAGCCCCTTTTTACCCTGATCGCCGATATACATTGCTGGTCTGCGACGAACCCCGTCCAAACCTTTTAGAACAGTAATATCATCGGCATCATAAGTGTTGTTATCAGCCATAAAAAATCGAATCGTATAATTTTGTAAGCGTAAATTCATCAATTCTTAAATGAATTAACTTGATAATTCAACAATTTACATATAATGTAAATCATTACGTTATTTTAAATGTTGGTACATTTTTAAGACGCTTGTAAGAAAGAAAGAATTAACAAAATTAATGAAACACCACGAATATTTTTGGATCTTTTCGAATTATTTAAATTAAACGTAAATTTCAGCGTAATAATATTGCGTGAATCGGAAATTTATTTTTATTTACTCTTAAAATTTGATTAGTAAAATCTGCTTTTTTCTAAATTATTAACCAATATTAAAAACCCTAATACTAAATTAATTTAATCTAAAAATTGGACAATAAAATTGCTAAAAATGCACTTTCACTATATAGAATAATAGTTTGTTAAGACTCTAAAATTAACTGAAAAATCTTAACTTCATGAAATTGATCTTCTCAAATCTTATGCGCTCTTTCTAATTGCTTCCGCCATTCTTATAATTTCTAATAATTGTTTATTCACGTCATGGGTGCGAATTATGTGTGCTCCATTATAGACTGCTATAGCAGTTGCCGAAAGAGTTCCATTAAGCCGATTTTCGGGTTCTGGAATATTTAAGGCTGCTCCGATAAAAGATTTCCTGGAAATTGCCACTAAGATAGGTTGTTTGAGGGAGCGAAGTTTTTCCAAGTTACCTATTATTTTCATATCGCATTCGGGCGTTTTTTCCTCAACCCAATGACCAATTCCGGGATCCAGTATTATTTTTTTATTGTCATAACCCTTAGAACTCAGTAATTCAATTGTTTTTTTAGATTCTTCGATGATTTCTTCGATAGTAAGTAAATCACCAGGAACGGATTTAGAGATCATTAAAATAATAGGTATATCATGCTCTACTATAAAATCTAGTAATCCGGGATCGGTTTTTAAGCAACTCACATCATTAACTATAATTCTTTTTTTGTGTTTTAAAGCTATATCATACGTTTGTTGAGCGACTTCCCGATATTGTGTATCAACAGAAATTACAACATCATTGGGGACAATTTTACATGATAGTTCCATTGAGGGGATTATGCGGTCGAGTTCTTCTTTTATAGTAATTTTCTTTGACCATGGTGCTGTAGAACGAGCACCTAAATCCAATATTTTTGCCCCACTATTAACCATTTTTAAGGCTGTTTTTTCTAACGACATCAAATCATCGTACACCGAGCCTTTATAGAACGATTCTGGGCTTAAATTCAGTACACCAATGATGATTGTTGGAAAATCATCACCAATATCTAAAAAATCGTGTAGTTTCACATGTATTTTTTCCATATTATCAGTAAGAGAAAAAAAGTATATCAAATAAGTTTAATTAGAAATTGCCCTTTGAAAAAGATCCGTTTAGTCCATCAGACTTCTATTTTTATCTATTTGATTAAAAATAGATTTATAATAAGTGTATTTTTTTTACTTACTATGGAGCTGATTTCTTTAAAATTACCTTTGATTAAAAAATGGAATCCATTATCTCAAATCCTAGTTAAAGCTATAAAAGATAATCTAAATTCACTTGAAGAGGGAGATATTGTAGTTATTGCTGAAAAGGTGATCGCAACATCTCAGGGGAGAGTTGTTAACTTGGATGATGTGACTAATATTTCTTCAAAAGCAAAAGATTTAGCAAATAAATATGATATGGATCCGCGTTATGTCGAATTAATCATCAAAGAGGCATCAATGATACTTGGAGGAATGACTCACGTAATTTTAACAAAGGTCAATGATTTTCTGATCGCTAATTCAGGAATTGATCAATCTAATGCGGGTCCAAATCAAGTTGTGCTTTTACCTGAAAAGCTTCAAGAAACAGTAAAAAATTACCGGGAAAACTTAAGAGAAACATTTAATTTAAAAGACTTTGGATTAATTATCTCTGATTCGAGGGTGCAACCTTTAAGAAAAGGAACAATTGGGATTGCAATTGCGACTGCAGGATTTGAACCGATTGAAGATCTTCGAGGGACACCAGATCTATTCAATAGACCGTTAGAAATTACAATGAGAGCTATTGCTGATGATCTTGCTAGTGCTGCGCAATTTCTTTTGAGTGAGGCAAATCAGCAAACACCCGTTGTAGTGATAAGGGGAGCAAAAGTTAAATTCACTGATAATCCCGTGCTAACACCAGAAATGGCCCCAGAAGAATGTCTTTACATGAATATTTTTTCTAAATATCTTCTGAGAAAAAAAAAAGAATCTTAATAATTTTCCAAATTCTTTTAAGCTTCTAATAGAGTAATTTTTTGATATAAACAATCCACAATATTGAACATATCTTTATACGAAAATATTTCCAAACTCTAATTATTAACTAAAAAGAATAGAAAGACTGACTCGCTGATTATTTATCCTAATTTAAACCTTACGATCCTGACATTGAATAGAACAGAATCACTATCAACCGTTATAGAAATATTGAAATTAAAGATGAAGAAGAAGAAGATATTTGGGAAGATCTTGATGAAGATGACGAAGAAAATGATGACGATGATGATGATTTTGAAGACTTTTAAAGTTAAATAGGCTAGTTCAGTCTAATGACATTCCAAATTTAATATAAATGCCTCTAAATTATTTTATAAAATAGTTATTTCTTTTTAATTAGATTTCCTTGCAAAATTGAAAAAATTCTAAAGAAGATAAGATTAGATGATTTTCAATCTCTGTAATAATCCAGTAATTAAAATTGGTAATGCTATGGTTGCATCACACCATACACTTATATATTTTGATTCTAAAGAATATTTTCCCCAACTTTTTGATTCAGAAATTGTACACCCTGAAAGCCCTCCATCATATTCAGTAGCAGTATGTATTCTAACTGAATAATTATATCCCATTCTCTCAACTTTTTCAATTTGATCAAGTAAGGGAAAGATTTGTTGAGCCCAATTTCTAGGAACACCCCCTCCAACTATTAGAGTACCATATTCTCGGGATTTTCTTATAATATCTGCAAATTTTAATACATCTCCAAGAATATCAAAATTGAACTTATAATCTTCTCTTATGGAATATTTGATTAAGTTTAATGCAAATTCAGAATCAGAAAATGCAGGGACAAATATAGGAATGTTGTTTTTAGCAGCCACAGCTAAAATACTTCTTTTATTTAATTTTTCACCAACTTTTTTTAATAGATCTGAAGGTAAAATGTTAATTTCTTTAGATTCAAATATTTCATGAATTATCTCTAATAATGCTTCTTCAGCTATCTTATAATTTCCTTCAGGTAGAAAGGTATCATATATTCTATTAATTCTCAATTTATACAATTCATTATCATCTATGGTAGCACTTCCGACATAATGTCCTACATTAGTTACTGCATCTACAAAATCATGTATGATATTTGCCCCCGTAGTAACCAAAACATCAATTAATTTATGGTCCATTAATGTGCAAATTAACTCTCCCATACCTGCGGGAATCATGGCACCACTTAAAGTTAATACAGTTAAAATGTCAGCATCGCTAACCATTTTATAAAGAATATCTAAAGCTTTCCCTAGGTTTCTTCCTTGAAATCCGCAATATTTAAGGGCTCTTAAAAGATCGTCTACATTTTTCACTTCATTAAGATTAAACGGAGTTATTTTTTGAATTAAGTAATCTTCCTCATGCATTTTATCCATAATTTGAATTAAACATTCTATATTTATAAAATACATTCATCCAATTTTTAAAAAAAATATTTAATATAATTAATTGCTCAGGAATTTTATCTATTATTATATAAATTAATAGAGCCATGATTATTTTAATAGTAGTCTTCATAAATTTTATTTTTTCAATTTAACTCTAAATATATCAAATTTTATTATATTATCTCACACCATCATAAATATTATGATAAATAAGATTTACATCAAGATTTTAGAATAGAGGATTCAAAGTAAATCTATATATTTTAAAAATATTTAAATAATAATCATAGTTATTTATTTATTAATTAAGATATATACTAGAATTTATATTGAAATATGTCACTTGTCCCAAAAAAGGTATTCTTTGTAAAAGGAAAAGGATTTCATAAGTCTAAGTTAGCAGCTTTTGAAATGGCCCTTAGAGATGCGGGAATTGAAAAATTCAATTTAGTTAAAGTTTCATCCATATTTCCACCATATTGTATTGAAATAAGTAAGGAAGATGGTTTAAAACAACTCCGCCCTGGACAGATTGTTTATACTGTAATGGCTAGAGCAACATCTAACGAATTTAATCGCTTGATTTGTTCGTCTATAGGGGTAGCAAAACCTGCTGATAAAGGTCAGTATGGGTATTTAAGTGAACATCATACATACGGGGTAAAGCCTGAAAAAACAGGAGATATTGCCGAAGATTTAGCAGCAGAAATGTTAGCTAAAACATTGGGGGTTCCATTTGATCCCAATGCTAACTACGATGAAAAACGCGAAATTTTTAAAATGGGAGGCAAAATAGTTGAGACCAAGAATATTACTGAATCTGCTACTGTTAGAGATGAAGATGAGTGGGCTTCTGTATTAGCAGCAGTAGTATTTATTTTATAATTAAAGCTGTAATAAATTGAACAATTTTAAGTAACAGATTTTATAATTTTAGAGATATTTTAATAGAATGGTAATAGAACTTACTTATTTTATAGAATAATAATCTTATAATTATTAGCTTAAAAGAAGATCCAATAGAGAACTAATAAAAATCCCAGAGATGTTGATTTAAATAATTTATTTTAAAAGATATAATAATTACTCTAATTTGGAGGTCTAATATAATGGATAAAATTTTAATCATTGACAAAGATTATTCAAGAATATTCTCTAGAGGATTACTTGCCAATAGCTTACTAAAAACAGGAATATCATTTCTCGAAGCACGTGAAATTGCCGAGGAGATAAAAAGTGATTTGCTGAAAAGGAATATACAAGAGATATCAAAGCAGGAAATGGATAAGACAATTTATAAGATTTTAGCAGATAAAAAAAGTGCACAATACGCAGAAAACTTTCTTGTTTTTAATAAGATTACTAAATTGGAGCAACCTATTATTATCTTAATTAGTGGAACGACTGGAATTGGAAAATCAACAGTTGCTCTATCGCTAGCCCATCGATTAGATTTTCGTAGTATGATTGGGACTGATTCAATCCGGGAAATAATGAGAAAAGTATTGAGTAATGATCTAATACCTGAATTACACCAGAGTTCTTATGAAGCAGGTAAATTCTCGAAGCACTATAGGTCATCAAGATTTAATTCCACCATTTTGGGGTATAGTGAGCAAGTCAAGATTGTGATAGTAGGTGTTGAAGCTCTGATCAAAAGAGCCCTTTATGAAGGGACTAATATGATAATCGAAGGTGTTCACTTGTCCCCTGAATTCCTTTCCAATGACATTTTAGAACATCCAAATATAGTTTTTGTTATGTTAAATTTATCTAGCGAGATACAGCACAAGAATAGATTCTCTCTTCGAGCTTATAATGTTTCTATGAGGAGCCCTGTTAACAAATATTACGATAATTTCGAACAAATCAGAATAATCCAAGAATATTTAAAAGAGCAAGCAAAAATTGTGGGGGTTCCTATCGTTGAAAATATTAACCGTGATGAGACAGTGAAAGAACTAACCGAAATTGTAACTACACGGATCAAAAAAATAGTAGAAGATAAAAATAAGAAAGTTAGCCTCTAATTACTTAAATATTGGTTAAAGATGGACTTAGTGCTATAAATAATTTATTTCTATTGCTAATTGTTTTATAATGGTTTCTGTAGATAATTTTGCTACTTAATTGCCGATTAACACAACACAAATTTATTATTTTATGGTTTATTCTATAGAGCAAATATTTAAAAGTGTCATTTATGTAAATTACTTGATATTCTATTTGTTGAAAATGAAAGAATCTGAATATATTACGATTGAAGAGGCTTTGAAAAAAGAATCTGGTAAAGTTAAATTAAGGGGATGGGTTTACCGACAAAGATCATCAAATAAGTTTGTCTTCATAAATTTAAGAGATGAATCTGATATAATTCAGTGCGTCATCCCAAAAAGTAAAAATCTCGAAATCTTTGAGAAAGCTGAAAAGCTAACTATTGAATCTTCCGTTAAAATTTCAGGTGAGTTAAAAGTAGATGAAAGAGCTCCAACGGGTTATGAAGTTTCTGTAACTGATTTAGAAATAGTTCAAATTGCTGAACCTTTTCCAATAACTGAGCATCAATCCCCTGAACTACTTTATGACAATAGACATCTTTGGATAAGATCAAGAAAGTTAAATGCCGTTTTTAAAATTCGTCATACTGTTGTTGGAGCTATTCATGAATTCTTTAGAAGCAATGGATATTATGAATTTGATGCTCCTATATTTCAACCGAGCATGTCTGAAGGAGGATCTACATTATTTGAGGTTAAATACTACAAAGATAAAGTGTATCTAAGTCAATCGTGGCAGTTATATGCTGAGGCAGGAATCTTTTCCCTTGGAAAGATTTATAACATGGCCCCCACTTTTAGAGCAGAAAAATCAAAAACTTCAAGACATTTATCAGAGTTTTGGATGGCAGAAATGGAAGCTGCTTGGATGGAGTTAGATGAAGTCACAGAAGTCGCTAAAGCCGAGATAAGGTTTATCATAAAGGAAGTATTAAAGAACAATCGAAATGAACTTGAAATTTTGGAAAGGGATATTAGTTTACTAGAAAAATATGAAACTGCAGAATATCCTACTATTAAGTATGCAGATGCTCTAAAACTCCTTGAAGAAAAATACGACATGAAAGTACCTTGGGGAAAGGATTTAAGAACACTTGAAGAAGCAAATATAGCTGAACACTATAAGGTTCCAGTTGTAGTTACCCATTACCCCACAGAAATCATGGGATTCTACAAACCACCTAGCGCAGATAATCCTAAAGAAGCGTTATGTTTTGATATGCTAGCTCCAGAGGGCTATTGCGAGATAATTGGTGGATCTGAGAGGAGTTTATTAGTTGATAACATGAAAGAACGATTGCGAGCAGAAAGTGAGGATCCCGAAACATATAACTGGTATTTTGATTTAAGAAAATATGGTAGTGTCCCACATTCTGGTTATGGTCTAGGAGTTGAAAGAG
>JAGXNU010000093.1 GCA_019894815.1 Promethearchaeota archaeon | reverse complement strand
CTTTCTATAGTGAGTATCTTATTTTGATTCATCACATCTTCCGCTATGGCGATAACACGCTGTACGTTCGGATTTTCTAAACTTAAGGGGGGAAAAATAATTTTTTCTTTCATGCTGTCCCAATCTTTATTAATCTTAGTCAAATTTACCAATTATTCATTAACATCTGCATCCTCTTTAGATTCCAATTCAAGATAAATTTTGAAAGGTTTCCAAAAGAGGCTCTAAAAATTTCAGCCTTATGATGTGATATCCCTAAAAATATTTCCATAAAATTATTTATTTTAATATAAAAATTGAACCTTAACAAATATAAAGCTATTTCACTTTGAAGCAAAGATTTTATATCATAAATTCCGCTGAATTAAGCATACAAAAAAACCAATCGTATTGTTGATATGAGGATACAATCTCTGAGAATACTTGATGTCTACTCTAAGAGTTTTATTATAAACGTCAATTATTCCATCTACGCCGTATTTTCTTGGTAATTTAACAATAGTAAACTCTGATTCATTTTTTAGCACATCATCTATAACTAATTCGTTTTCTTCTGGTGCAATTGAGCAAGTACTATATAATAGTTGTCCTCCGGGATTTAATGAATTTAACCCAGTTTTTAATAACTTTATTTGAATATTGCTTAATTTATTAATATCTTTCATAGTTTTATTTTTCTTTCTACTAGGATCTTGTCTGATCAATCCCTCCCCAGTACAAGGAGCATCTAATAAAATCTTATCAGCCTTCAAATTCAATTTTGACAGATTAACGGAATCATCATTTATAATAATTGAATTAGAAACACCCATTCTTCGAAGATTAATTTCTAAAGCAGGTATCCTTTTTCTATTTCTTTCTATTAATATTAAATTTCCTTGGTTGTTCATGATTTGTGCCAAGTGTGTTGCTTTCCCCCCTGGAGCTGCGCACATGTCAATCACAACATCACTTGGTTTCGGGTCGAGAATGATAGCAGGTAACATTGGAGCAACACTCTGTATGTAATAAAGTCCTTGAAGATATTCGTGAGTTGATCCTAAATTAAAAGGAGATTTTCTAATTTTAAATCCATTATAAATCCAATCAATTGATTCTAAATTAAACCCTTTGTTTTCTAATCTTTCTTTTAGAAGATCTTTGGCGATTTTAAGCGTGTTTACCCTAATTGAAGGTGTTAATGGTTTTTCATTTGCTTTTAATAATTGAATAGTTTGATCTCCTCCTAAAAATTGGAAATATCTTTCAATCATATAGGGTAGATAGCCGTATTGTTCTGCGAGTTTGTGAATAAGTTTAGTATTCAGAGATATAAGAAATCAACTCCACTAAAAAACGTCAAATTATTAGTAAAACTAAATCTTAATTCAAATTAACACATTTTTGGTGTTTAATATTTTTTCTTATTAATACATGTACATATAAATTTAGTAACTGATTATATTGAAATTGAAATATATAAAAAGATCAATCATATTAAAAAATGTATGAAGTAGAAATTAAAGTTAGAATTCAAGATCTTGATGAAATAAGAGAGATAATCCAATTTAATGGAGGTTCATATAAAATTAGCCTTCTTCATGAAGATCTTTATTTTAACATGCCTAAAGAATTGAGAGATTTCAAGAAAACTGATGAAGCAATTCGGCTTAGGAAATCAGAAGAATTTGATAAAAATAATAATGATTTTTTACTCAAATCCAAATGTTACTTGACTTACAAGGGAAAAAAAATAGATACTATTACTAAAACTCGACAAGAGATAGAAGTAAAAATTGATAATTTTGATAACATGAAAAGTATCTTGAAAGTGCTTGGTTTCCAAGAGGTTTTATCAATTCATAAAGAAAGAGAATTATTTGAGCTTCTTTATCAAGATGAAAAAATTGAAATTTTATTAGATTACATCCCACTTTTAAATCAGTATTTTATGGAATTGGAGATGGTTGTTTCCTCAACTCAAGATATTGATGAAGCTCGAGGAATTTTATTCAAACTTTTAGAAATCTTTAATGTTAATAAGGATGAATCCATCAGAAAATCGTATCTTGAGTTAATAGTCGAGAAACAAGAAATAAAATTAAAAAAAGGATTGAGAAGTTAGAAAAAGAGTAATTGACTATGAATAACCGCTTGGGTTAATATCTTGCTCATTTAACAATCCATCAATCAATTCCAATCCTTTATCTAACTCTTCTTTACATATTTTTATATTAAAATTTTTATATATGAGTTGAACTTGGTCTATTTGTATTAAATTAATCTTACTACAAATCTTTTGGACGAGATCTAAATATTCATAATAATCCGAGCCATATTTAACTTGAGTTGCCATAATTTTTCTCTAACTCCTTTAATTTTTTTTATTTTCTTTAATTGAATAATAAAAGAGTCACCTAATAAAAGAATTGGAGTCCAGTATTAGAATAATCATCAGATTGAATATTGTTTCACATAATTAAAAATTTAGATCATATTTCTGAAAAAAAAATTAGAAATAAAGCACAAACTGAAAATAATTCAAGAAATACAATAAAAAATCATTATATCTACAAAAATTAAAAAAGATTCGATGTTTTGAATAAGTAATTTGAATGATTTTTTTACTACTACTGCTCCAATAGTTTTTTACATTATAGCTATAAAGATCAAGAAGAAAATAGCAGATAAGAACTAAATTTATATTTTAATATCGAAATAGTTATAATTCTTCACAGATTCTATCAAATTATGAAGTTCTCAAAACCAATAACAGATATTATTAGGGAACGCACGTCATGGAGAACCTATTATCCTGAATTACTTAAAGAAGATGTCAAGGGAGAAATTGAGAAAATATTGAAACAAGACTCCCTCGTTAGTCCATTTAATTCTAAAACGGGAAATTGTCGATTTGAGATAGTGAGTGTTCTTGAATTTGACCCTAATGAGCAAAAGAAACTTGGAACCTATGGAATGATATCAGGAGCGCAAGAATTTATTGTTGGCGCATCAGAAAAATCGGAATATTACAAAGTAAATTTTGGATATTTAATGGAATTGATAATTTTAAAAGTAACAGATTTAGGTCTAGGTACTTGCTGGCTTGGCGGAACGTTCAATCGAACTATTTTTTCCAAAAAAATAAATTGCAAAGCAGAAGAGGTTATTCCTGCAATCACTCCAATTGGGACCCCTGCTAAAAGAAGATCCAGAGAAAAAATTATCCGAAGGATGATTCAAGCAAAGAAAAGAAAACCTTGGGAGGAAATATTTTTCAATACAAATTTTCAAAATCCTCTATCTAATGAAAATCTTAACGAATATTCTACAATTTTAGAAATGGTTCGCTTAGGACCCTCTGCAGGAAATAAACAGCCTTGGAGGATCATAAAAGAAGAAAATAGAAATGTTTTTCATTTTTATGTTAAATATCCGGAAGGAAAGTTAGCAGCGAATTATAGACCATTTGTTAAACTTGATATGGGAATAGCAACATGTCATTTTGATTTAACTGCTAAAGAATATGGAATAAAAGGAGGATGGCATTTTACAAAACCAGATATTCCACTACCCGAAAATTTAGATTATATCGTTACTTGGAAAAGTGAATGAATTTTTCACTCTTTATCTTTTTTCAAATCTGTAAATTCACCATCCATGATCCGAGCAAGATAACGTCTTCCTTTAAGAATCCACATGATTTGGTGCCCTTGCCTTGCTTTTTTACCCCATTCTGACTTCTTATTATGATTTTGTTGGATGAATCTGTATCCAGAGAAATCAACAAATTTGATCCCGCTCGAGAATTTCTGAACAGGATATTCAATTTCATCAATTTTTACATTTCTCTTCTTACTAAAAATCGCTTCATATATTTTCAGGCCATTAGATTTTAGATCGTCCAATTTAAATTCATTCAATCGAATCCCCATGTGTTTATAATAGATTAAATTTGATAATCATGAATATTAAATCTGTTACTCTGAGATCATTTGGAGGAATTCATTTTCTGTAATAATTTTCGTGCCTTGTTCTTGAGCTTTTAAATATTTTGAAGTAGGTGTGGTTTCGTTGGTGACTAAATAACTTAGATTTTTTACAACGCTTTTTTTTGGTTCTCCACCAAGTTTTAAAACAAGATCTTCCGCTTCGGAACGTGAAATTTCGTTGAGTTTACCAGTGAAACAGAAGGTTAAACCGTTTAACTTTCCATCTTGTACTGATTTTTTTATAGAGATTTTATTAGTATTTAGAACTTCAAGCATTTGTGGATAGAATTTATTGATTCCATTAAGGAGATTTTCAGCTGTTATTTCTGCATATCCATCTATCATTGCTAATTGTCCTATGTTCGTACTTTTGATTTTTTCAAGTGTATCATATCCCGCATCAATAACTTTCTTTACGGATAATTCAGCTATATTTTCAATATTAAAACCCCCAATAAATTTTGCTAATGATATTTCTTTTACAGCAAATAAGTTATTTAACGCCTTTTTAGCAGAAGTTTCCTTAACACCTTCAAATTGGTTTAAATCTGATACATTAAGTTGATATAAGTCAGCAATTTGTTCGACTTTACCTGTTTTAAAAAGTGGTTGTAGTAACAGTTTCTCACTGAAATGTTTAACACCAAGAATACGAATCCATCTTACTAAGCGTTGAAAATTTCTTTTGGGGCATTCTTCATTAGGACAGTATAAACGAGTCCCCTCGTTTATTAACTCAGTATTGCATTCCTCACACATGTTGGGAATAACTATATCCTTTGCGCCTTGAGGAATTTTCACAACTCGTTCAATTTTAGGAATTATATCTCCTCGTTTAGTGACAATTACTTCTGCACCAATTTTTATTCCCATATCTTTTATGAGATTAGGATTAGCTAAACTAGCTCTACTTACTGTAGTACCCATCAATCGAACTGGTTCAATGATAGCAACAGGAGTATAATTATGACCACTAATGGTCCATTCGACGTTAATTAAAGTACTTTCAATTTCTTCTGCTTGAAATTTGAATGCTACTTGTTTTATGGGTTTAGCGCGTTTCATATCTTCTAAATCAATATCTTTACATTTTATTACAAGCCCATCAATATCATATTCTAATGAATCTCGAATGTTATTCATTACATCTTCTCGAACATCAATTACTTCCTGTATGGTTTTAACAGTTTTAGTTTTAATGGTAGGTAAATTTTCATTTTTCATCCATTTTAATTTCTGTATCTCGTCAATAAAACTTACATCATCCGATAAACTAATTGCATCATAGAATATTAAATTAAGATCCTCACATCCTATTCCATCTTTACGTCTAACTATACCTGCAGCAGTATTCCTACAATTTTGTTTATCACTATATTTTTTCTCGAAAAGATCATGAAAAAGTACTACTTCTGCTCGAATTCCCCCTGTAAATCTCGTGGATAATCTTGGGACAAATCCCTTCATTTTCATTACATTAATTGATACGTCATCTCCTACAATTCCATTACCTCGAGTTACTCCACACTGAAAAACACCACTCTTATATTGAAGCTCAAGACTTATCCCATCAAGTTTATACTGAATTAAAAAAGTATTAAAACCACGATCTTCTGCCCATTTTTTGAATTCATTTGGAGTTGATACTTTACCTTGGGAACCCATCGGGATCACGTGCTCCGTTTTAGTAAATATTTCAGAAGAATCTGCTCCCACAGTAAATAAAATGGGGTTATTGGGGTCAAGTATTCTGAGTTCATTTTCTAATTCATCGTATTTCGCATCCGTAATTTCTGGCGCTGCATTATAATATAAATCTCTATGCTTTTCTATCTGTTGAACAAGGAGATTAATTTTTTCCTTATTCATTTGATTTTCCAATTGTTTTTCTTCTGATTCGATGGACTCAGTGGATTTATTCTGTTTGGAATTTAATATATCATCCAAATTATTTTGTCTTTTTGACATAATTATGAAAATTGCTTATAATTATATGTAACTATTATTATTCGGAATAATTTAAAATATCCGTCTTTATAGATTTACTATAAAATAGTCTTAGGTTAGAATTTCAATGGTTTAAAACCTTTTAATTCGTCTGGTAAGTTCTCAATGATATTTCCTGAAAGATCAAATACTTTTAAATTTCTAAGGAGATTAATTGATTCAGGTATCATTTTAATAATATTATTGTTATCACTACGTAAATCAAAATATTCAAGATTCTTTAAAAATTTTATATTCTCTGGAATTATTCCGATTTGGTTAAAGGACAAATTCAAAATTTTCAGATTGTTTAGGTTTATGATACATTTAGGAATTTGGGTGATATTTTGTCTGACTAAATGTAATTCTTCAAGATGTTTTAAATCACATAATTGATGAGGAATTAAACCTATCTTAATCAAATCATTTGCAATATAAAGTCCTATTACATTACCCAATGTATCAATTTTATAACAATAGGCTTTCTTTAAGCGAGGTTTTTCAAATTTCTTAATTAAATCTAGTGCCATGCCCGATAATATCTCTATTAATGCTAATATTGGAGCTTCTGAAATAACTACACCATTCTTAATAAATTTGTTGAATAAATCCTTAATTTTTGCGATCTTCCAGACCCAATCGGGTAATTTATCCACAATATTGTTTGTGAATGTTAACTGGTTTATATTTGGGAAACTAAGTTCATGAATGAGCTTTGATTTTAACGTACAATGGTCAATAGTGAGCGATTTTAGATTTGGTAAAGAATTTATTGAGAGGGGGATATGATTTAACTCTTTCAAGGTTAGTTTAGTAATATGACCATTGGAACTAGCATTTACTCGAGACAGTCCTTTATTGCTAATGCTTGTATTTTCCTTTATTAGTTCTAATCTATAATCTTCTTTGATTCCAAATTTTTTCGTAAATTCATCGAGTTCACTCAAAAATTTATGAGCTTCTAGAAAATCTACGTCTATAATAAATTTCATATCTGGATATTGAAGATTATATATGCGAGTCAACTTCTTAATAGCCTTATCTTTTAAATCATTTAATGAAGGTTGAGTATCGGCCTCAAATAAATCAAGTAAAGGCTTAAAAAAAAGAACGGAAATTTCATTTTCTATTGCCCAAATAAGAGGATTTTTCTCTATATTTGAGAATTTTTGCATCAATATTTGAGCTGCCGATACCCTAACTAAAGGAGACTCATCTGAAATTAAACTTTTTTCAAGTAATTCATACGATTTGCTTGTTATAAGGTTTAAATGACCTAATGCTTCAATTGCGCTAATTCTTTTGCTATTATCATCACTTTGACTAATGAATGATTCTAAAAGATTTATTGATTCTTCTTTGGTTATAAGGCCATTGTTAAAATCAATGCATATTTTCTCTGGAGTGATAGCTTTCTTCATTTTATTGTTTATTTAGATATAGTTGGCTGGTTCTAAAAGGAAAATCTTACACATAATTATATCAATAGTTTATTGATTTATTTTACACTCTCACTAACTATTTCATGATGACAGACTGAAAAAGGATTATTAAAATTGTTGATAATTTCAACATCTTTCATTACTTTAACATAGGATGATAAGAGAATTAATTTATCTTCGATACCTTTCAAACGAGCATTATCTCCTATAACACAATTATCGGAGATTATAGCTTTTTCAATTTCTACATGTTTTGAAATGTAAGTTTCATTGTAGATGACAGAATTTTTTAATACAGTATTATTATCAATAAATACATTATCTCCAATAATCACATTTGGACCAATAATGCAATTTTGCCTAATGACAGTCTTTTCTCCAATAACACAGGGATGAATAA
>JAGXNU010000092.1 GCA_019894815.1 Promethearchaeota archaeon | reverse complement strand
CCCGAACAATTAGTGAAAAGAGTCATTAAAAGTGGAGCAGAAACCCTAGCGTATACCTATAATGAACCACTTATTTGGCATGAATGGATATTAGATACAAATAGATTGCTTAAGAAAGAGGATATTAAGACTATACTGGTAACTAATGGTTATTCTACTCCAGAAGCTTCAAAAGAATTAATAGACGCCGGTATAGACGCTGCAAACATAGATATTAAATCAATGTCTGATGATTTTTATAAGAAGATATGCGGTGTCAAATCAGTTCAACCCGTATTAGACACTGCGAAATTGTTCAAAGAAAATGGAATTCACGTGGAAATCACGAATTTAATAATCCCTGAGTTAAATGATAGTAAAAATAATATTGAAGAATTATCAAAATGGGTATTTAATAATTTAGGACAAAATACACCTACCCATTTTTCTGCTTACCATCCTGATTTTAAAACACCTTCACCGAAAAGTACTCCTCTTGATGTACTTGATCGAGCTTATAATATCGCTAAAAATATTGGTTTAAATTATATATATGTTGGTAATTTACCGCACAATAAAGGGAGTAACACTTACTGCCCAAACTGCAACCATCTAATTATAGGCAGGCGAGGATATAGTTTTACTAATTTAGATATTACGAAAGATAAAAAATGTCCAAACTGCGGTTATGATTTTAAAAAAGATATAATAGGAAATATTAATTGAGAAATTTAACAGCATTTTTCATTTTTTTAATAAAAAAGATGTAAAAGAAAATAAAGATTATTTACTGAGAGGAGCTATAAAAAGCCCGTTATTGACACACCAATCACTAACAAGAGAAAGCCTTGGAGCAAGCAAAAAACTGCAACAATAAATGCCAAAGGTGGCCAGGATATTGCCTTCGATATAGCCATTAAGCTACCGATATAGAATTTCACCGTTAATGCTACAATTGCAAATATCACAATAAACAAAATGATCAAAAGTAATTTAGGATCAATGAAAACTGCGATTAATTGCTTTGCTGTATCTGGGATTGCTAAAGACGCAAATATCACAACGAAGGTTGCTGTTAATAGCCCTAATACACTCCCTATAGGTAGATCATTTATGGGTTTCAAAAATGTGAGGATTCCTAAAATAATTAGTAATGCAGATGTAAAAAGACTAGCTGTTGGAGGATCGATACCTAGTATAGTTTGTTGATGGGCAAATGCGAAGCTTGGTGGCTCATTCAGAATTAAGCCTCCAACACCACAAAGGATGCTAAGTATCCCTACAAAAAATCCCAAATAGGTTAGAATTTTTAAAAACTTGGTAATTTTAAAATTCCAATCCTCAACTTTCCGTTCTTTAAAAGATCCTCGTCTTTTCGCTTCATAAAAAGCATAAATCATCCAAATAACTCCAAGAACTAAAATAAAGAATCCTGCAAATTCTGCTAGTGGCCGTAAGAATGCTTCTGTAAAATCTAACTGATATAACATTTAATTTCACTTTTTATAATTGATTTAATATTTTATTATGATAAATAACACCAATTAAATATTTATATTATATCTAGTCCAATTTTTAAAATCAGAAATTAAAAAATAGTTTTAAAGAATATTTTATAAGGTTTTAATGAATAAATGAAACGGTTTTGTTAATGTATTCTAAATATTGATTTATCTCTTTAGTTTTAGTGTTATCATCCCAAGAATATTCTTTTTGCATGATATTTGCCACTTTTTCAGCTACTTCTGACGCTTTTTTATGATGTATCCATAAAGCCATCTCAGTTCTTCGACAAAATACGTCAATTAAATGAGGTGTTAGTTCATAACGTAAGGTGTATAAAATTTCTGCTTTGGTGAAATTATTTTCTTCAATGAGTTTTTCCAGTAACAATTTATCGTTCTTAATCATATCTAATATTTTTAAAGCTCCTTTTCCATACTGTTGATAAAGATGATCAGTAATATCTTCTCCCAGTTGTAAACCGGAGCGTTCTAAATATTTTGACCACTCTTCTTTATTAAGTCCGATGATGAATTTTTGTCTACTAAAGTGTGGTTCTCTTTTGATATTTGCAAAAAGCTTTTTCTCTTCAATTTTTACAAACAGATCTTCAGCCATCGCTCTCCATGTTGTTAACTTTCCTCCCGTTATCGTAAGTAATCCATCAAGGGAGAAAAATATTAGATGATTTCTAGATACTTCACTCTCAGATTTCCCTTTTTGCATTACTAATGGTCTAATACCAGCATAAGTAGAGATGATGTTTTTATAATCTAGTTCAGCATTCGGGAAATAATGTTTGACAGATTCGATTAAGTAATCAGCATCTTCTTTAGTGCAAAAGGGATGAGCTAAATCACTAGTATAATCTGTATCTGTTGTTCCAATTAGAGTAAATTCATTCCTTGGTAGAACGAAAAAAGCTCTATCATCAGTTATGGAACGAATAATTGTTGCCATATTATTTTTCACGTGTTTTCGTCTAAATTGGATATGAACTCCCTTTGTCGGTCTAATGAGGGGTTTTGGTATATCTTCAGGGTAATTTTCAATCATTGTATCAGTCCATATACCTGTTGCATTAACTACTAGAGTACCTTTAATCTCAAGATCACTACATGTCTCTAAATCTCTACAATGTACGCCTATTATTTTTCCGTTTGATTTTTTATAACTCGTGACTTTACAATAATTAATTGCATCTGCTCCTCTTATTACAGCTTCTTTAATCGTCTCAATTGTTAAACGAGCATCATCTACATTATTATCATAATATACGGCTCCACCTAAATTTCCCTCTCTAATAAATTCAGGCTCCATTTCGATGATTTCATCCGGTTTATACCATTGATGTTGCTTATAATTTTTAAATTCTGAATCTTTATCACTTAAAAAGTCATAGAATTTAACAGCTCCAATTATGTCTCTCTTTTTGTATTTTCCTCCATCCATATGGATGAATAAAAAGGGTATAGGTCTAACTGTTGGGCATTGTTCTCTCATCCAATTCCGTTCCCTTGTAGCTTCTTTTACTAAATCGATATCACCCAATCCGAGGTATCTTATACCACCATGAGCTAATTTCGAGCTTCTCGATGAGGTCCCCGCTGCAAAATCTTGCATTTCGAGAAGCACTACCTTTAAATTCCTCATAGAAGCCTCTCTTGCAATCCCTGCTCCAGTAATACCTCCGCCAATAATGATTATATCATAATTGGTTTCTTTTAATCGATTAATAATTTGACTTCTGTTCTTCATATTCCAAGTTTGATCAAAAAACTTGCTTTCTAAATCTTCCATTTTAACCATGTTTAGAAAATTCTGGACTTTAAATAAGGTTTCTTAATGTTTCTATTATCGATATAAATAAATTGATATAGTTGAAATCTATATTTTTTCTAGATTAAAAGTTGATAAAAATGGTAAATACCGAATTATTAAATGAGATTAAATTAAAATTATCCGATGGCAGTGCCATGCCTGAAGATTGTCTCAAACTTTTTGAAATATATAAACAGATCTCATCAGAAAATGCGGGATTAAGAGAAGAATTCGATGATATGGGCATGTTAGATATGGAATTCTTAGGACAAATAATCATATCAGATGAAAACAAGAAATTTTGGCTTAAATTCAAAGAGGGAAAAGTAGATTATGGAGAAAGTAATGTCGATAATCCGTCATTAGCCTTTACAACCAATATGGATACATTTACAGGAATTCTTTTTGGAGCAATTGAAATTTCTGGAGCACATGAAGCCGGAGATGTCAGCTTTGATGGTGGTAGTGAAGCTCTAATGGATCTTCAAGCAATAACCTCCGTTTTGAATGATTTTTTACAAAACATCTAATATTTTATATTTTTAATGCGCACCCCATAATTGTCCAGATATTCGTTGTGCTCTATCTAATTGAGAATCTTTTTTATTCAATCGAGCTCTACCTGTTTTGGTATCCCTTCGGAAAGTTACATCAATTTCTTTCAGAAAGAGGTTCATTCCTTCGCGTTTATTTAGAGGCCCAATGGTTATTCCATGAACTCCTGGTTTTCCAGTGAAAAGGAGAAGTCGGTCAATTAAAGAATCAGCGATTTGAATATCATGTTCTATACAAATAGCAACAGCATTATTTCTTCTTGTAATAGTACGAATTATTTGACCTATATGAATCCGTTCTTCTACATCAAGATATGCTGAAGGTTCATCGAGAATATATAGGTCTGCACGCTTTGCAAGGCAAGAACATATAAACACACGCTGAAGTTCACCTCCTGAGAGTGCTGATATTTGTAATTCGAATAATTTATCAACACCTAAAGGTCTATATAATATCCGTAAAATTTCTTCAGAAAAATTGTAGGTTAGGGCCCGTTCTATGATGAAATCTCTTACAGTTTGAGAAGATTCTTGAGTGATGTATTGTGGTTTGTAAGAGACATTAGCTTGAATTCCTTCAAATTTTGATCCAGAGTCGGGTTGGAGCTCACCCGCGAGGATTTTTGCAAATGTAGACTTACCACATCCATTTTCACCAACAATACCTAAAATCTCAGAAGCGTAAATCGTTCCAGGGCTCACAGATAAATGAAATGACTCAAATGTCTTTGAAATATTTCCATAACGAGCAAAAATCTTCGCGTTGCTCCATGTCCGACCGCTAGTTGAGCGTTTAAAGCCATATTCTTTTTCTCGAAACTCTATGTTTTCTGCCTTTAAAAAACCATTTAAATATGCGTTAATGCCCTTTTTTGTTGTTAAAGGTCTTGAGATAATTCCAAATTGATGAGGTACGCCATAAAATAGTTGGACTATATCTGAAAGATAATCTAATATCGCTAAGTCATGCTCAACTACTAATATAGAACATTGTTTCTCATTTCCAAACCCTTGAACACGCTCACGCAATAGTTGGGCTAATTTGATTCGTTTTTGTACATCTAAAAAAGTACATGGTTCATCAATAATGTAAATATCTGCTTCTTTAATAAGAACGGAAGCTATAGCAAATCTCTGCAACTCTCCACCAGAACATTGTTCTAAAATTCGGTTAGCAAATGCACTAATGTCCAGGTATTCTTTAATTTTCTTGGAAAATAATGAACTTACTTCATTTTCTGCAGTTAAAATGTCAATAACTTTCTTTCCTTGATATTTTTCAAACAAAACGCGCAGAACTTGTTGTTTATATGCAATTTTTCTATCATTTCGGGATAAGTTTATGAAATGATTTCGCATTTCACTTTCTTTTACTTTTTTTATGACATCTTTCCATTGAATTTGATTAGATTTTAAATTAGAATTTCCAAAATTTGGTTTTAACTTTCCTGAAATGATATTTAAGACAGTAGTCTTTCCTATTCCGTTTGGACCACATAATCCAGAAACTTTTCCCGAGATTAGAGTTGGCAAATTGTAAAGACGAAAACCCTCTGAATCTTCTTGGTTGGGATATTTATGAGTAGGAATCAGTTCAGTTGGCTCTTCTAATATACCTTTTACATATATTGCTTTTGCAGGGCAAACATTGGCACATACACCACATTTCAAGCAACTTTCGTCATTTATTTTAATTTGATTTGTAGATTTTTGAACCCAAATTGGGACTTCCTGCTTCTTCTGACTTGGTTTTAATCTTGCGTTTGAAAGTGTTATGGGACATTTCTTAATGCATTGGCGGCCACAGAACCGGATATTACAAGAATCGTAATCAACTAAATATACTTTTTTCATTGTGTTTTAAGGAAAATTAGGGTTATCATTATCAATAAATTCCATATATCTACTTATAAATTGAGATAATTGATTAAAGTTTGGAGATTTTCCAGTTCTTACAAAAATAGCCGTTAGAGCGTTACCCATGAGAATTGCTTCAGGAGGAGTAAGCCCACATGATAATGCTAAAACTGTTCCCGAATGAAAATAATCGCCCGCACCAACTGTAAATTTAGGTTTTGAAGTAAATCCTTCTGTTATCCAATAATGATCTTCTACAGTAGAGATCGTTGCGAAGTGAGGTGAATGAATTACTAAATAAGATAAATTCATTTCTGTATTAAGCCGTTTTCCGCCGTCAATATAATCGGTTGAATTTTCTTGATACGGAGCGAAGGTTTTGATATTGTCTAAAAATTTAGAGAGGAAATAAGCTTCTTGATCGTTTACGCTCAACATGACGGGAATTTTTTCATTTATTTTACGTAGTATAATTATTAGGTCTAAAATATCTTGCTTTGTACGCTTTCTAATGTCGGCAATATCAACAAAAAAAAGTTTATCCTTTAAATTCGATATGGAGGGAAAAAGCTCCTTCAAAAAATGATGCCATATTGCATTTAAATTCGGTATTAGCGCCCAATGTCCAAAACCCATCATGTCCGACTGATCTAATATTTGTATCAGATGTTCCCGTTTTACATGTTTGAGGATTGTAATCCAGTCAATATTTAATATCGGTGCAAAGTCTGTTATCATAACCTTTCCATCATCAAACTCTAAACCTAAAGTTTGACCGGGATTCGAAATCGATATTGATTCTACTCCTTCTTGTTCTATATAAAGATCGTTTATATTTGGAATACCTAAAGCAGCAACTAAGAAGTTTTTAACTCCTAAAGTGCTCAATGCCCTAGAAGTATTTGGAGCAAAACCGCCAAAAATTCTTTTTTTTAAAACTCTCTCTATATTTGCAGAACTTCCGGCCACATTAACTAATAATTCTCCAAATAATTTCATAGTATTCATTCTTGTCCATTTTTTTGCACTACTTCTACTTTGAACTAAAGAATAAAGAGAATCAACGTATCCATCAAATCCTAAAAAGCAAGTTTTATTAATTACAGCAGATTCAAATGAGTTTAACTTTTTTTTTAATGTTTCAAGAGTTTCTAAAGTCACATCGTAGCTATTGAGCTTCCTATGCATAAATAATGTTATTCTTCTTCATTTAATAAATTTAATAAAGAGAATTCTTGCAAAGTTTATCCTATTTTTTGAAAAACAAAGACAAGCATATATTCAATTCCAAATTCCTCGGAATTTTGTGTTTCACGATAAATTTGGAGTTTTTTTACTTCCAGAGGAGTAAATACATCTAGAATTTCTTCTTCAGTATAGGCACGAGAATACATGATTTCTCCCATAATTTCACAAATCACATCCTCATCCAAATCTGCATCCTTCACTTTAGGTTCATTTAATGAAAGATAGAATAAACCATTCCTTTTTAGAGATTTAACGACTCTTCTTGCTACATCTTTAAACATATCGGGATTAAGTAGAAGCATGGTATAATGTGAAAAAACACCATCAAATTCTCTATTGCAATTTAAATCCGTCATCGATTTTTCCTTGAATTTAGCTGATGGCACATTTTTTCGCGCGATTTTGATCATTCGTGATGAGATATCGACGCCTAAGTAATCAAAACCTTTTTCTAAAAACAGTTTAGCAAAGGGTAAGCCAGTTCCAGAACCTATATCTAGAATAGAACCCCTTTTAGGGAGTTCTCTGCAAAAAAATTCAATTGCGGGGTTCAATTTACTGTACTGCGCATTATTGTACTTTTTTGCGACATTATTCCAAGCCTTTTTGTTTAACGAAATAATGTCTAATTTTTTATCCATTTATAATGTTCAATTTCTATAAATATATAAAATTAATCTTCTAATAGTTTTTGAAGAATCAAAGGCATAGAATAAATATCCCAATAATTGTGCTCAATAACCTCTTTTACTAAACCCACATATCTTAGAGGATCTTCTAAATACTTTTTGTAGCACAAACCTACTAAACCACTGGGTAGTTCGTTTTCTCTTTTTAAATTTAATAGTTTTTCTTCCATATTCGTAAGATTATATTTTTCATAGAGCCCTTTAAATTTCCTCCGACAATTGTGATATAAATCAATAAGGTGATAAATTGTGTTAACTGAATCGTAAAGTTTGTCTTTTTCTTTGATCATTGGATTGCTATTATAGTAATATATGAACCTTCTAGCCATGTAGGGTACGTCAAATGTCCTTCCATTATAGGTTACGAAGCTTTTGAAGTTGGGAAATACGCAATTCTTTAAATGCTCACAAATCGCTATTTCTTCACTTACATCT
>JAGXNU010000091.1:4167-8139 GCA_019894815.1 Promethearchaeota archaeon | reverse complement strand
AATTGTGCCTGCAATAGCATTAGGAATTTCCTTAGTTTGTCTTTATTTCTTTCCCTTTTCAAAGAAGAAAGTATTAGAGATGAAAGTAAAACTTGCCGCTTTACATAAAGATAAAATGGAGAAAGTAAGATCTTCTTAATTTATCTCTTTTTTTTATATTTTTTTTAATGCTTGTTCTAAATCATTAATCAAGTCATTAGGATCTTCTAAACCTATTGAAAATCTAAAGTGTGTGTTTGATATGTTCATTCTTCGTTTTTCCCACGCTGCCAGATCGATTCCAGTCATAACTGATGTATATTCAATTAAAGACGTAGTATCTCCAAGGGAAACACCAACTTTAATTAGTTTTAATAAATCTATAAATTTGTAGCATTTCTCTACTGTCTCCAATTCGAAACCAATCATACCTCCGAATGCTTCCATTTGCTTCTTGGCTAATTTATGGTTCGGGTGAGATTTTAAACCCGGGTATATAACTTTTACTACTTTTGGATGCGATTCTAAATAATTAGCTATTTTCAATGCGTTTGAACAATGGCGTTCCATCCTTAAACTAAGCGTTCTACAACCCCTCAAAATAAGCCAGGCGCTAAAAGGATTCATCACTGCTCCTTGCGTTTCTAACCAAAAATATCTAATGTTTTGCAATTCTATTTTTGGACCGATGATCACACCACCTAAAGTATCGCCGTGTCCATTGACATATTTCGTTAAACTTTCTACTACTAAATCAGCACCTAAATTAAATGGTTTTTGTAGCGCTGGAGAGGCAAATGTATTATCAACGATACATTTTCCTTTTACTTCGTGGATTAGATCAGCGCATCCTTGAATGTCTAATACGTCTAAATTTGGATTGGAGGGGGTTTCCACAAAAACCAATTTTGTGTTTTCATCAATGGCGTTTTTTAATTCTGTCAGATTTCTTAGATCAACGATTTTAGTCATTACTCCAATTTGAGAATAGATTTTTGTCAACAATCGATACACTCCTGTGTATTGATTATTGTGAATAATGACATTTGGGATATAATCGGGATTAGTTTGAGGTAGTAAAGCTTTTAATTTTTTTGGTCTTGCTCTATCTACGCGTTGTTGCAATACGCTTGAGCACGCTAAGTGTACCGCAGCCATACCAGAAGCTACAGATATAGCTGATTCGCCACCGTGAAGTGTGGCAAGCTTCTGATCTAAAGCATATAATGTTGGATTTTCTGTTCTCGAATAATAGTAATGGTTCTTTAATAATTCTGTTAACGAAGAATAAGCATATGATTTTGTTGCGTATAGTGGGGTTCTTAAGCTTCCGGAAGTTGTAGGGTAAGGGTCTTCACCAGCTCTTCCCTGTTGCGAATCAAAATGTAATTTATCCCATTTTTCTCGAAGTTCTTTATTCTTCTGATCCATTGTTTTTGGTCTGTTCTCGTCATCCATTATTCATTCCTCCAATCCGCTTATTATCTTTGGAGCTGTAGCTCCTTCCATTCCTTCGGCTTTACGAAAATCATCGTAACTACGCGCAGATATAATCTTATAATATTCTTGTAACTTGTCCTCTATTTCCTTAGATATGCCGGGTCCTTTCTGCATTTCGAGTATGGAATCTACCTTTTCTTTTGCCCTAACTATTATATCCTTTGAGCCATTTCTCTGCCAGATACCTCGACGATCTCGATCCGCTAATTTTGGGACATATAATTCCTTTCGAGTGTTTTTTGAGGTGTGTTTTAACATTAAATAGTTCTTTCCCTCAGTTGCTACTTTCGTTATTTCTTTCACTGCCATACTCTCGTCATCAACTCTTATGCCGTCAAATCCTCTCTTTACCATATCTATTAATTCGTCGTCAATTACTAATAATTCTAAAGCTTCTGCAAGCGAAGATTCATAAGTTCCAGCACAGGTTATATAATTAGTTCCAGCGTTTGCTGAGCAAAATAGTGTCATAAACCGTTCAAATCCATTTTGTAGATCAAAACATTTTGACTCAGTAACTAAACCAGGACCCCGAGATGGAATGTTGTAAAACCGTGCTAATTGAGCGGCACCAATAGTGATGAGTCCTGTTTCAATTGATCCCCACGCTACATTTCCCGTTGAAGGGTCCATCGGAGCGTTCATAGTCGAGTAGAATACTGGACACCCGGGGTTAATGAGTTGAGTTAGGACGATAGAGGAGAGCGTTTCCATATTAGATTGAATAAGCAACCCTGCTAACGTTACGGGGGCTGTAGCTCCCGCACTCGCAGCTGGTGCTATGATTGTTGGTTGTTTATATTTTGCAAACTCAAATAAACCGTTAAGTTGGAGCTTATTTAAGATTAAAGGACTTACTGGATTGAAAAATCCAATCAAACGGGGTTTATTAATTAATTCCTCTTTTCCTCCTACAATAATAGAGGTAAGATTCATCATATCTTTGGATGCTACTCGACCCAAGCATCCCATTCCATAAGGTTTCGTGCTGTGAGTAGCCCACGCTTTGATCGTGTGATAATGTAATTCTAAATAGGGAACATCATTTGGCCACACATCAATGTGTGAGCACATAATATTTTTTAGGGAGTCTACAATTCGAATTTGTTTAATAGTATCTTCTAAAACAGTTTTACGAACGTTATTTTTCTTAGTTGGGTCATAAATCTTTACAGGGGTACCAACGGTAGCAAAATTCGTGGTTTTTGTGTTCACTTCAAAACTGAATGAGCCATCAGAACCCCACAATCTAAAGTTGTCCGGAACATGTTTAAGTTGTTCCAAGATTAACGCCTCAGGAAACTTTACGAATTGAGAAGATTCATCTACAACAGCTCCATTATCTTTCAATAGATCGCGAGCTTCTTCAGATTCAACCTTAATACCAATATTTTCTAATAAATTTAGAGTCTTCTCGTGGATAAGTTCAATTTCTTCTTTTTGCAAAACTTCAAGCTTACTTAACTTCATACTATTTCGTTCTCGGAATTAATGATGTTTGACATTTTTAGTATAGTAAACCAATGATTTATGAAAAACTTTTTTTCTAAATGATTATATCATAATACAAAAAATTATAATTTACAAGTTGCAAAGAAAGTGTCAATTAAGGATAAAATAAAAAAACTCGTTGTGGAATGGGAGACAGAGGAATTAAAAGTATATTGTCAATCAATCCTAAAAAATAACGAAGCAACGGCTTCTAATTTATTAAAAATCATTGGAGACATTATGAAATTTGTAGGAGATCAATTCGAAGAGGAGGAAATATTTCTTCCAGAACTTATTGGCTCTGCTGAAACTGTAAAAGTGGTGATAGATGAGGTTTTAGACCCTGCAATTAGAGCTGCTGGAGAGAAAAAAGAATCGATGGGTAAAGTTGTTATAGGAACTGTAGAAAGTGATGTTCATTCAATTGGTAAAGACCTTGTTGGTTCCTTTTTATTTTCTTATGGATTTGAGGTATACAATCTAGGAGTGGAAGTCACGGCTGATCAATTCATCTCAAAAGCAGAAGAAGTAGGTGCTGATGTAATTGGTTTATCTTCTTTATTAACCATGTCAATGGATTTTCAAAAACAAGTTATTGAGGAATTAAAAAAGAGAGGTCTCCGAGAGAAATACAAGGTTATTGTAGGAGGAGCTCCTACTACTGAAGAATGGGCTGATCAAATTGGTGCAGATGCGTGGGCAGATGATAGTATTGAAGCGGTAAATAAAATTAAAGAAATTCTCAATAAAAAATAAGAGATGAGTAAAAAAAATGAAATTAAAAAAGATCGAGGTTTTCTCAAAGGACGAGCTTGAAGCCATTCATTCTGCTTCAATGACATTACTTTCAGATGTAGGGATAAAAATAGATGCTCAAGATACACGAGATCTTCTAAAAGAAAATGGTGCAAGTGTAGATAACAATACGCATTTCGTGAAATTCCCAGAATCCATGATAATGGAAAAACTGAAAACAGTTCCAGAATCATTCAAATTACACGG
>JAGXNU010000091.1:0-4072 GCA_019894815.1 Promethearchaeota archaeon | reverse complement strand
ACGGACCTGATGGCTCGTTCTCCTTTGAAGTGAATACCAAAAGCACCAATTTTGCGACGATTGGGACGCCCGTCAAAATAAGAGATTTAAATTCTAAACAAGGCGTGCGTAAGAGCGTTATGGCGGATACAATTGAACAAATTAAAATTGTAGATAATTTAGAGAATATCATGTGTTCCCATGTTGACGTATGGCCGAATGATGTATCATTTATTAACATTCATACCGAATGTATTTATCAATGGGTAAAAAATACTAGAAAGCCTTATGGATTGGGATGTTATGGAAAATTAGCCTCCCAAGATATGATGAACATGGCATCTCTTATTGTAGGGGGAGAAGAAGAGTTAATTAAAAGACCGAGATTAGTAGGTTTTATGTCACCAACCTCCCCACTTCACTTGCCACAAATAATGACAAATGGGTTTGAAATTTTCACGAAATATAAACAGCCTACTATCATCGCTCCCGAAGCTATAGCGGGAAGTTCTTCTCCAGTAACTCTAGCAGGTCTATTGACTCAAACTAATGCTGAAATAGTAGGAACGACAGTATTATCCCAAATCTTTAATCCTGGAACTCCAATTTTCTTTGGAACGGTTTCACACATTACAGATATGCGAACAGGAAATTCTGCGATGGGATCAGTGGAAATGGGATTAATCACGGCAGGTATAGCTCAACTAGCAAGGTTTTATAATATTCCTTCTCGTGGACCTGGCGCAGTAACTGATTCGAAAGTATTAGACTTGCAAAATGGGTATGAACGCCTCCAAACTTTAATGTTAGCAGCTCAAGCAGGAATCAATTACATCACTTGTGCGGGTACCTATGAAGCCACTTTAGTTGAAGCATTAGAACTTTTAGTAATTGATGATGATTTAGCAGGAATGGTAAAAAGAGCGATGGAAGGAATAACAGTTAACGAAGATACTATAGGATTAGATGTAATAAAGAAAGTAACAACAAGTGAAAAGAAAGGAGTTAATTTTCTTGCCGAAAGTCATACACGAAAACACATGAAATCAGAATTATACATGCCTAGGTTATCTGATAGATCTAGACGATCAACTTGGCAGAAAAAAGGTTCAAAAGATATAATTGAAAGAGCAAGAGAAAAAGTTAACCAAATTCTTAAAGATCATCAACCTAATAAATTAGAGAATGCCATGGAAGAACAGTTGCATAATTATATGAGGAAAGTCAAATCAAGGACATTAGATGATTATAAAAAAGCTGAAGGTTTGATGGTTGATAGTATTACTCTACCAGATGGTATTGAAATAAAAGATAACAAGAAGTAGCTTATTTTTTTCTTACAAATTTTCTTATTTATTTTCTTTTAAAATTCTATTAAAGAGTTTTAGTAAATCAACTTTAAGTAAAACATATATTAATAATATAATTGCATAGAGAGTAACAATACTTAAAATCCAGCTTTCTCCTCCCAGAAAACTACAAAGATTTAAAAGATTATATCCGAAGACTAACATTAATCCAAATTTTCCAAGCCAACACCAAAAAATGGTTTTTTTAAAAGAATATTTCAACAATCCTAATGGAACTGTAATAAAATCATCATTAATGGGAGTGAGTGCAGCCAAAAAAATAAGAAATGGGGCTAATTTTGGATGTTCTAATAAGATTTGTTGATATGGTGATAATTTAATTTTCTGTTCTTCTGAGATAAATTGAGAAACACCTCTACCCACAAGGTATCCTCCTAATTCACCAATTAAACACCCCAAACTAGCGATAAATGCCACTAATAACGGTATACCTAAATTTAATGATAAAAAGGGAGCAGCACTGAAACAAACTACAAACGTGTAGGGGGTGGGAAATGGTAATATATTTCCAATCAAGCATATTAAAAAAGTTATCAAGAGTCCAGATGCCAAATCTTGAAATGGAGGATATTTAGATATATTTTCAATGATTTCCCGATGTGATTCATTAAGTATCAAATCAATTGAAATGAAGGTAACAATTAAGAATAAAATAAGAAATATAAAATCTATCCGTTTGAGTTTCATGAATCATTTTTAGCGATTAGTAATTATATAAAATAAAAAGGACTTAATTAAATACTTGCTTGTTTAATTAAGTGCGGGTATTGTAAGAATAGCAATGATAATACTTATTAAAGCACTAATGAAGAGTAATAGGATTATACTAATCCCTTTCCAAGTACTTTTCTTTTTCTTCTTTGTAGCGTAACTTCTTCTTGCGGCATTCATTTTCATATATCAAGATCTTTAAGTGATTTATTCTTTATACTATCATCCACTTCGATTTTCTGTAATAGTTGGGTGAGAACCACATTATTATAAGAAAAAATCATTCTAGGTACATGTCCCTCTGCTAAGTAGGATCCGTCATCAATCTCTTCTTTTAAAGTAAATAGTTGTTTTTCCCTAATAACTGAACCTAAATAGTTCTTTTCAAATTCTCTATATCCGTAAATCGTGTTCTTAACAATGACCATTTTCAAATCATAATCCTCAGGAATTCCTGCTTTTTCAAGAATGAGTAAAATTTTTTCTCTTGAGAGAGATTCTAATAATTCTAAATTCTCATTAGTTCCTTCATAAGCAGGACCGGTTTGTTCCTTTGTGTAATCTATTTCCTCTTCTATTCCAATCATTACTTTAAAACCATGGGTCTCACCATCCTGATCTACCGCTGTGAGTTTATAAGCAATCCCGTGTTTGTCTCTTATCGGTTGAGCCATTTTTGCGGAAATGAATTTCATTCTAGTAGTAGTATTCCATCCGTGCCAGAGCCAGACTCTATAATGTTTCGGATCTATAAATAATAAAATAAAATCATCATCTAATAAGTCAGATAAGTTTATATCTGGATCTATGATTAATTCTTCAAAATCTCCAATCTGGTCATTAAATTGATAAACAACAATTGTTAGCTCTTTTCTTTCAGGAGGGTCCCCTGGTGATTTTTCATTAGACATGTTTAGGACAAATTTACGGTTTTTTCAATGTAACTAATTATGATATATAATAATGTAATTGCTATAAAAATTGACGGATATTACAACCGATTTTTAGTCAAAAGTCAAAAGTTCAAAAGATATAAAAAGTGGATGCTATTATTTTCTACATCTTAAATTATCTTACATTATAATATTCAAATTTGCGGGAATTGCCAAGTCTGGTCAAAGGCGCTGGACTCAGAATCCAGTCTCGTAGGAGTCCGGGGGTTCAAATCCCCTTTCCCGCATTAAAGGAAACGAACTATTATTAAAGATTTATAAAATTTTAAGCTCGTTTTCGCAATTAGGGCAAAATAAAGGTAGTTCTTCTTCACATGGTTCTAATTCGTCACTATTTAATAGTTTTCTCCAACAAACTAAGTGATCTTCAGATTTTAGCATGTCCCTGCCATGATGCTGAGGTATTAATTTCTTTGTTTTACAAGATTCACAAATTAACATCTTTGCTTCAGATTCTAAAATTTCACTATTTACTTCTTTAAAATTATTTCTATATCTTAAAATTCTAAGTCCATTGATTAATACTAAAAGTGAGACTCCCATATCTCCAATTCCTACTGCTAACCATAAAGACATCAGACCAAAAACAGTAAGAACCGCAAAGGAGACCTTTACTATTATTGAAGTCCAAATGTTTTGTTTAATAATGTTGTTTGTTTTTTTTGAAACGTCAATGAATGTGAGAATTTTTTTGAGGTCATCACTCATGATGATGACATCAGCAGTCTCAAGTGTCAAATCCGTAGCAGATACTCCAATTGCGATGCCTAAATCAGCAAGGGCTAAAGCAGGAGCATCGTTTATTCCGTCTCCAACCATTGCAACACCCCTATATTGCTTTTTTAACATTTTAATTTCTTCAAGTTTTTGATCTGGTAATAATTCTCCTTTAGCAGAATCAATATCAAGACAAGCACCTATTTCATTACATACATTTTGATTATCACCAGAAACTAAAACAACATCAAAATTTCGCATTTTTAAGCCATTTACCAAAAGCGGAGCAGAAATTCTTAAAACATCTCGAATTGTGATTATCCCCAACAAATTACCATTCGA
>JAGXNU010000090.1 GCA_019894815.1 Promethearchaeota archaeon | reverse complement strand
GCGTCAGATGTGTATAAGAGACAGGATGTTCTCTCTTTATGCTACAAATACAACTAATTTAGAAAGAGGTAATTCCATCTTACTAGCACTTACGATGCAATTACACGAAATTTATTTATCTATCAATGAGAAAAATGATGATACTGTTAATCAATTAAGAATATTGGCTGAAAAAGCAAAATATGTACCCGCCATGAAAGTCATGGAAAAAGAAGGATTAAGTTTTGACAATGAAATAACTGAACCTTCTTGTTATCTTTGTGATAATATTTTTTCAGATTTAACAAAATACACTATAGAAGCAATAAGAAAACTAGAAAATCTTGACTATGAGAGTTTTTTAGTAGGAACAAATTTAAATGGCAAAATCATCAATAAAGAAGACGAGTTCAAGGTTAGGTTTAAAATATTAGGTGCTGAGTCTTTTAAGAGCCATTTTAATAGAGAAGTGGGGAAATTATTGTCAACTCAGATTAAAAAATCTACAGATTTTGCGAATCCAGATATTACGATTATTTTCTCACTAAGTTTTGATTCTTTTTCAATCAATTTCGTAATTAGATCTCTATTTATTTATGGAAGATACAATAAGTTAATAAGAGGGATTCCTCAAACTCACTGGGATTGTAGAAGATGTAAAGGTATGGGATGTGTTAATTGTAATTATACAGGAAAACAACACCAAACGAGTGTAGAAGAATTAATTATTCCTGAATTTATTAAAGTATCAAAATCAACTGGCGCTAAATTCCATGGTGCCGGAAGAGAAGATATAGATGTGAGAATGTTGGGAAAAGGACGCCCATTTATCCTAGAATTACAAAATCCTGTATTAAGATTATTGAATCTGGAAAATCTTGAGAAGAGAGTGAATAAAATAACAAAGAAAAAGGTTAAGATTCGCGATTTGAAGTTTAGCAATAAAAATAAAGTAATATCAATTAAAAATAATGCTGAAAATACAAAAAAACTATATAAAGCACTCGTACAATCAGAAAAAAGGATTACAAAATCGCAATTTAATGAATTTTTAATTCTCTTAGAAAACCAGCTAGTCGGTAAGAAGTTATCTCAAAGAACACCTGAAAGGGTATCTCATCGACGAGCAGATAAAGTAAGGCAGAAATATATCTATGAATTAAACGGAAGATTTTTAAAATCTAACCTTTTTGAATTTACAGTAAAAACTCAAGGAGGCACATACATAAAAGAATTAATTAATGGAGATAAAGGAAGAACCACAAAATCATTTACAGAATTATTTGGTGCTCCTCTCATTTGTAAAGAACTAGATGTGCTCCATATAGATATTTGAAATTGATACTTTAAATCGCAAAATAAATAAACTATCATGCATATTCTAACTAAATTATAATATTTATGAAACTATTAACTGATTTCGATTCATCAGAAAGCTTAGATGACAATTAGCATGGTATTCACTTGCTGTTACTCAAAAACTGATGAATCGTGCAGTACGGTGGGAAAAAATGACCTTACACAAGGGATATAGGAATAAGTGTCGACAAGTACATAGAAAAAATGTAAGAGATAAGGGTATAGGTTCCATAGAGAAATATTTATTAGAATTTAAAGTCAATGATAAAGTTGATGTCATTACAAATTCCTCTCAACACAAACGTGGAATGCCACATCGAAGGTATCATGGTTTAACTGGGACAATTAAGGGCTTTAGGGGAAGATGTTTTGAAGTTCAAGTGAAAATAGGTAATTCGAAGAAATTACTTATTGTGGGACGCGAACATCTTAGGATAAGTAAATCTACAATCAAAAATTAAAATCATTAAATTCAGGGTTAGTCATGTCAGGGCGTAAATTAAAGGAGAGAACGGTTTCAATACCGGAAGTGAAAAAGATTATGGAAATCGTAAAGGAGAAGATTGAACAAATTAACAAGGAGGAAGGAATTTCTCACTTTCAAGAAATAACCTATAATTATGTAAACAAATTTGCTAAAATGAGTGAGAAGGATGGAGCCAAAGTTCAAAAATTCTTAATAGATAAATATGACATTGAAGAAATTTATGCAATAAATATAGTAAACATTTATCCAAGAACGGTTCCTGAATTAAGAATGATTTTAGAAAAAAGCATTGCTGGAAAATCTCTAACTGAAGATGAATTGCAAGATCTCCTTTATCAAATGGAAGAACTTATATCTGCTCAAGTTTAGATACATTTTCAAAGAAATTCTATTTACAGCTTTATCATCCCCACCGAAGAATTTAAAATACATGTTATTATTAAATTTAATGAGATGTCCTTTTTAGGATAGTAATCCATCTAAATCAAGGAATATTAAAAATAAAAATTTATTATGGATCTCTGGAAAATAAAATACAAGAAAATTGGTGCTTATGGAAAGACCTCGAGATCGATACAGACGAGACCCTCGAAGATCCAACTACCGAGGAAAAGAACACGGGAAAAAAAAGCAATTTATCAAGAAATATAGAGAGCTTATTATTATAGACTTACTTCTCCATGGACATCCAGAAGAAGATAAACCTAGTTGGTCAAAAACACCAATTGCGCAAGTTATTACATTCCCTGATTTTATTTTATATGAAGTGAAAATGAATAGAGATTCTGATATAAAAGTACAAGAAAAGGGTACATACGAAGAATTCACGAGACAGAATAAACTTCGGGATGTTATTAAAAAAATTGATTATAAAGACTTAACAAACACTTCAAAAGCACTTCTTCAGCAAATACTTGAACAAGAAGTATTAAATTTTGAAGGAGAATTCATTAATTTCTTCAATAACTCCACTTCAATCACACCACGAATGCACGCATTAAAACTTTTACCCGGAGTAGGACAAAAACATATGTGGGAGATCCTCAATGCAAGAAATAGACAAAAATTCACAACATTTCAAGATATATCTGATCGTACAAGTATATCAAATCCAAAAAAATTAATTGCTCAAAGAGTAATTAAAGAACTTCAAAGAGAAGGAGTCAAATATTACTTGTTTTCCAAGACAAAAAAATATGAATGAAAAAATGAATCTTACAGAGACTCGACTCATTTTAAACAAACTCGGCGTTATTCCGAATAAGAGTCTCGGGCAAAATTTTTTGATTGATAGAAACATACTCATTAAAATGATAAATGAGGCTGAGATTTCCAAGGAAGAAACAGTCTTAGAAATAGGAGCCGGTTTAGGAGCACTAACTACAGAGCTCGAGAAAAAAGCAAAAAAAGTATATGCATATGAGATCGATAAAATACTCTATCAATACCTCAAAGATAAGTTTTCAATTTCAACAAATGTTGAAATTATTAATGCTGATGCTCTAAAATCTGATATTCCTCCTCATGATAAAATAGTTTCAAACATTCCTTATACTATTACAGGCCCAATACTCGAAATTTTTTATTATAATGGTGAAAATTCTCCAGTTGGTATAATGATTATTGAAAATTCTCTCTCGAAGAGGATTTCAGACCTTAAAAAATACAAGAACTTCTCCCGAATAGGTGTTACTTTTAATGCCTTTATGGATCTCATAAATAAATATCAAATTTCAAGAAATTGTTTTTATCCAATTCCAGGCATTGATCTAGCCCTAATTAAAATCAAACCAAAAACAACATTGAATTCATTTCTCAAAGAACCAATAAAACGGAAATTTTTCATTGAATTTATTGCTGGGATCACTCCCTATAAGAATAAAACATTTTCTAATTCTTTAAAGCTATTTATTAAGAATAAACCATCACTCGCTTTAAGTAAATCAGAAATTATAAAATTTATTAAATCTAATTCGATTTCAGATGAAAAAGTCTTTCATAAGGAAATAGATGAATTAATTGCAACTTGCGAACTTCTCTTTGAATACACAAATTGATCTGATGAATATGAAAGAAAAGATGTCTGACCCTATCATTCTCAATCCTTTTGAAGATGTCTATTCTCCCTCAGAGGATTCATATTTAATCTTAGATTTTATAAGAAGTAATATATCTCAAGAAATATTTGATGAAATTCCTATTAAAGAGATAAGAAACATATTAGATTTAGGAACAGGAACAGGGATCGTAGCAATTTTTTTAGAATTATTAAATCTATTTCCATCTCAAATATATGCTTCAGATATTCTACAAAATGCTATAAAATGTGCTCAAATGAATGAAAAAAGAAATAACATTGAAAATAAAATAAAATATATTCATTCTGACTTATTTGAATCCTTTCCTAACCATTTGAAAAACTCATTTGATATAATCATCTTCAATCCTCCTTACTTACCTTCAATTGAGAGAATTGAAAAAAAAAGTAGTGATCATTCCTGGGATGGGGGTATCGATGGACTAAAAGTACTTTCTGAATTTTTCTCACAAGTGAAAATTTATTTAAATCGTCAAAAAAAGTGCTACGTCTATTACATATGTTCGTCAAAAACAAATTTAGATGAGCTATATAAACTTATTAAAGAAAAAGGCTTTAAAAATAAAGTTCTAATGAATCGACATATCTTTTTTGAAGATATTTTCCTAAATCGTGCGGTTCTCGAATAACTTAAAATGGTCTTCTTGCCCTCCTTTTTTCAAGCAATGTTATCCCGTTCTTGCTAAGATTTCTCGTTATATTATTAAATAAAAGATTTATTTCTGATGGTTTAAATACAGCTCTCCTATGGGCTTCAATCTGCGGTATTGGCAATCCGTAATTTTCGTTGTAACTAGATATTGGTAATATTATAGAGCTAATCAAATCGGCTTTATTAGAAGCTTCTTTTATAGTATCATCTTCATTAGTGAAAAATTCGATTCGACAGGGCGTGTCATGCTTTACTGTTTTTAGATAAAAAGCATAGAAATTATATGGGAAATAATTTGGTATTTCCCTTTTAATTCCCGATTCACGTATTTTCTCCATATCTTTTTTACAATTAAATATGCATGACCTTTCTGATTTATTTAATAATCTTGTAAAAAAATCTAAATCTGAGAAATAATTAATTATCTGGCGATAATTTACTTTAATGAAATCACTTAATCTAGAAGTATTTGGTTTTAATAATTGAATTCCACTACGTAATGAATGTATCAATGCTGATGTTCTGGTGTCTTTGATTGAACCGATTAAAACAATATCTTTATCTATACAATTTGCGTATAACCGGCGATATTCTCTTAGGAGTGTATCATATTTATGTGATATGCCTGGATCCCTTCCAAAAAGGAGATTAATAGGCATTGGGACTATTGAACCATCTAAAATAATAAGATCTAAATTATCACTGATTTCAATTAAATCATTGAGAAGGTTGATCTCCATGAAATTCATATCCATTGAGATCTGAGCATCTACATTAGTTTCATCCTTATTGATAAAATTTCCTTGAACCAAGTAGTTATTATATCCACTTATATCGGGATAATATTTTATCTTTGAGGAATGGTTTTTAATAAAATAATATTTAACGCAGATCGCTTTCAGAAATGAGAAATCTGCATTCATATAATGTTTAACAACAGAACTACCATCGACACTAGCTATATTCAATCCTCTAATGTTTGCATGAGCCATTTCTCTGGTTAAAATGTTTTCTTTTATATCAAAATATGGATCTTCTATAAATTCAGAAAAATCAAGCTCTCTCATATTTTTTTGGATTATTTTCATGAACTCTTTTTTAGTTTCCTCAATTTTCAAGTAATCAAATGCTATTTCTTTCAGGTTTTTGAAGAGTAATTGTTCTTTTGTGTATCCTATTTTTTGATTTATTGAATAATCATATTTTGAGTTATCCTTCTCATTATCATTTTCATCAAAAAAAGTGAATGTATTCTTTATCGTCATCAAGATTGAATAAATACGAGGTAATAATAATAATGATGAGAGATTTAGTTTTATAATTTATAAAATGGAAATAAAACCTTATCACAATAACAATGGCAATCAATTTAGGAGCAAATCCATTTATCTTGATTTTATTTATCATTTTAGAAATTCTATTAATTATAATTCCAAATTTAATAGCATCTCTTGTTGAAAAGAAATCATTTAAAGAAGAATTAGTAGAGATGGGTTTCAGTTTTTTAAACTACAATATCAAGAGAGGATTATTATTGATTTCGCAAGGAATCTTAATCGGTGTTTTTTTTTATTTTATCGGAGGATGGATTTTCATTTTTTTTGTAGATGTTGTAATTAAAAATGTGATGGGCGTAGTTTTTGTAGAGAATGCGATTAATAGTGCTATTAGTGTTGAGCCCATGAATCCTCAGCTTATTGAACTTGTCATCATAATTGTTCTTCAAGTTCTTATTGTAGGACCATGTGAAGAAGGATTTTTTCGAGGTTTTATATTAAAAAAAATTAAACATAAGTCAAATTATATATTTGCATTGATTATTTCATCCCTTTGTTTCACGATTTATCATGTTCCCCCCATTTTAGTTCCCATATCTACAATAATCACATTTTTTGGATATTACTTTACATTTGGATTGCTATTTGGTGGACTATATAGAATAAATAAAGAATCACTTCTACCAAATATGGTTGCTCATTCACTCTTTAATATCTTAATTTTAATCTTTTAAAGCATGATATATAATGATAAAGGAGAAATATTTCGAGATTTCCTTGTGAGGAAAATAAAAACAGGAGTGCTGAAAGCGGGGAAAATCAAAGAAATCTATAATGAATTTTATCAATAAATACTGCAATCCGTGCCATCTTCGGATTCAAGACCTGCTTCTGTATCTAATTCTTGCCCTATATCTTAATGAATCAACCGTTAGAGCGTAATAATCGACCTTTTTAATTCCCAAATTAAATATTATTTTACCTTTTCAATTTAGATATTCTTTTCCAAAAGTTTTATCTTTCGAAAAGAGTAATAAATAGTAAGTGGATTTAATATAATATATAAGAATAAAGAATAATTTTTTATATCAATAAAATATCGTTATAAGTTCATTTTTAATTTACTTAGATTAAGTTTAAATGCGGAGGTGGGAAGAGTTGACTGACTTTGATTATACTTTTAAAGTAATGATGCTTGGAGATGCTTCCGTAGGGAAGACCTCCTTAACGATAAGATTTATTTCGGGCTATTTCCTTCGAGATCTCAAGTTGACTATTGGAGTTGACTTTTATTCAAAAAACGTCATATTCCATAACATCCATAAGGTAAAACTCCAAATTTGGGACTTTGGAGGGGAAGAAAGATTTCGATTCTTGCTTTCTCAATATTGTAAAGGAGCAAATGCTGCATTTTTCCTGTATGACATCACAAATGCCAGAACACTCGAACATCTCCCTGCATGGACTCAACTCGTTAGAGAACATGCTGGAGACATACCAATAATGTTAGTAGGATCTAAACTTGATTTGGAGGAATATCGTGCGGTATCAAGAGATGAGGGAATTCAAGCCGCTAAAACATACAGTCTAACATCATTTATAGAACTATCTTCCAAGACAGGAAAAAACGTGGAGAAGGCATTTGAAGTCATGACAGATACTCTTTTTGATAAATATCCTATCGATGAGTAATCCTTTAAATCGTGCTAACTAACGAAGGGAATTGATTATTATTCTAAAAATTATAACATGCTTTTAAAGTTTCAATAAATTATCTATAGTTAATTTTGAAATTTACGATAATTTTAATTAAAAAGATATAGCATGCTCGACTTCAATCGCTTATTTAATCCGAGGGCTATTGGAATAATAGGTGTTAGTGATAAACCTTATGGAGGAGGCTTTTTCCTCAGGAGTCTTCAAAGCATGCCTTACGATAAGCCTATCTACATCTTTAATCCTCGCTTGAAAGGTCAAATAATTAGAAATTTACATGTACATGGATCTATTTTAGATATTCCGATGGAAGAACCAATAGATCATGTTATTATTGCGGTTCCTGCTAAACTCTGTCCGACCATTTTAGAGGAAGTAGGAAAGAGGAAGGTTCCGTTTGTCACAATATTCACTTCTGGTTTCTCTGAAGTTGGTAAGCAGTCTTTAGAGTCCGATATCTTAAAAATAGCGATAAAATATGATATAAGAATCATTGGCCCAAATTGCTTGGGGATTTATGTTCCAAAAAATAATATATCTTTTTCATCGAGATTGAGTTCGAATTCAGGTAATTTTGGCATGATTCTTCAATCTGGTGGATTAGCAATACAGATGTCTTCAATGGCTTCTTCTATTTACGGAAACCACATAAGTAAAGCGATATCAATAGGAAACCAAATTGATTTGAATTTCGTAGATTTTCTTGAATACTTCCTT
>JAGXNU010000008.1 GCA_019894815.1 Promethearchaeota archaeon | reverse complement strand
ATGTATGTTCTATGTAAAATATGTAAAAAACCAGATACCGAAATTCAACGTGAAAGTAAAAAAATATTTCTTAAATGTACTGCATGTGGTGCAAGGGAAGAGATAAAAGAAAAGTAGTTTTAGGATTTAGTATACGAAAATGAAAGTATATTTAAAGATACACCATAATAATGAAATTGAAACTGTAGCTTGTTGTGATGAATCACTTCTTACAAAGGTGTTTAAGGAGGGAAATTTAAGGATTGAGATTACAGAGCAATTTTTTAGTGGCTCATTGTTGAATATTAATGATGCAATTGAAATTTTGATGAATGCATCATATTTTAATATCGTTGGGAAAAATATTATTGAAAAAGCGATTTCCCACAATATACTTCCAAAAGAAGGAGTACGTACCGTAAATGGTGTACCAATGGCTATGAAGATGATGTTTTGATGCCTCGCAAGTTTTGTGCTATATGTGGTAAGGATATTGACAATAATGCCCCTCATTTTGGGATGTGTTTTGAATGTTATGTAATTGAACATCCTTTATTTGAACTAGCTAAATCGTTCCATATTAAAGCATGTCTCGATTGCGGAAGATACTCGAAAAAAGAAACGTGGTATAATACCGGCTCTGGAGATATTAATGAGGTAATTGAAGATGCGCTACATCAGTTTCTATTAAAATCAGCTAATAAAAGTGATAGTATTGAGTTTAAAATTATATTAAATGAGAATTCCTTCAATTACTCTTCAAAAGATTTATTGGTATCTTTAGATGTCAAAATCATAGGGTGGCTAAAAGAAAATCAAAGCATTTTACATGAGGAAGATGTTGCTGTAAGAATTGATTATGAATTATGTAAGAATTGTACCAACTTGAGAGGGGGGATGTATTTTTTATCAATTTTGCAGATCAGGGTTTCTAATCCCATCCATTTTAATATTATAGATACCATAATTAACGAAACCTATGCATATGCAGAAAAAATATTTCAGAAGGATGATCGTCAATACATATCCAAGTTGGTTGACCATAAGAATGGAGTTGATTTATTACTTAGTACTAATGAATTGATGAATCATATTGTTTCATATCTTAAATCTAAGTATTCTTTTGAACTAAAAAGAACAAAAAAGCTAGTTGGAAGAGATACACAAAAAGGAAGAAATTTATATAGATTAAAGACACTTATTCGACTTTTACCCTTTAAGAAAAATGACACAATTACGATTAATGATGATATTTTTCATATTGAGAGCATTTCTAGAAACAAAGTGATTCTTCGAGATAAATTAGATAATAAATTGATAAAAAATTTTACATATTTCTTTAATGAAAAAATAAAGATCAGATTACGAGATGATAATTAAATTTTGAAGGATGATATAGAAGAATCCCCTGAAAAAGATGAATTTAATGGGGATGATTTAGCGAATGAGTATAATAGTGATATCGATAACTTAGAAAAAAGAACTCTCGATTCAAAGAGAATTAGAATTATTGACGAATCAAAGAAGAAAGCAGTTATAGAATCGGTATTAGATGAACGCACTCACGAATTATTAGGTAAGCTCTTAGTTAATGGTTCTCTGGAGAGTATAACGGGAATAATCTCTGCAGGAAAGGAAGCTAATGTTTATCTAGCATACGATCAAAATCATAAAGAAGTAGCAGTAAAAATCTACAAAATCGATACCAATACTTCTAAATGGATGAGAAATTATATTATTGGAGATCCACGATTTAAAAAAGTCCCTCATAATATTTCTAAAATAATATTCTTATGGGCCAGTAAAGAATACAAAAATTTAAAACGAGCACATAGAGTGGGTTTAACCGTTCCTGAACCTATTCTAATTAAGAATAATGTATTAATTATGGAATATATAGGTTTTGGATCTATTCCAGCTCCAAAACTAAAGAATATAAAAAACCCGAAAGATGTTGACATTTTATTTGATGAAATTCTTAAGTTCGTGAAAGATTTATATCAGAATGCAAGATTAGTTCACGGGGATTTATCTGAGTTTAACATATTATACCACAATCAGAAACCCGTAATCATTGATATTTCTCAAGCTGTAGATATTCAACATCCTAAAGCAGAGATTTATTTAGTAAGGGATATTAAGAATATTTTCAATTATTTTGGTAAGCAAGGATTAAATCTTCCTGATCCAAAATCTTTTTATTATGAAGTAATAGATATATAAAATTAATATATGTATATATTAAAAACAAAAAGAATTAACGATGAAAATAGTCCAAAGTCGAATAGCAGTCATCATCGGTAAAAACGGTGAAACAAAACACCAAATAGAAGATAGATTAGGGGTAAATATAATTCTAGATAGTACATCGGGTCATTGTGAAATTAAAACAAATGTTGAAGCTCCTAATTACAATCCATTGAATATATTTATAGCAGAAAAAATTCTTAATGCGATTAATAGGGGTTTTAATCCCATTAAAGCAATGAAACTGTTTGAAGAAACATATGATCTCGAGATATTTAATCTCCAAAATATATTAGGAAGATCCGAAAAAAAGATTAAGCGCATGAAAGGAAGGATTATTGGTAGAAATGGTGAGATGAGACAAGCTATAGAAAGATATGCAAATTGTCATCTATCTGTTCTTGGTAAAACAATATCTATTATTGCTGATTACGATAGCCTACAAATTGCAAGAAAATCAGTGAGCATGTTATTAAATGGTATACCTCACCATACTGTAATGAAATTTTTAGAAACAAGATATAATGAGAAGAAAAAAGAAGAATTTCGAAAATTATATAAACCAGAGTTTTAATATTTGCTTATTAGGATGAATTCTCCCCATTTTAATCTAATTAATCTCATCCATATTTTTTGCATCAATTAATTCTGCCGAAATCGAAGTTATAACATCTTTTCCATAGATTACTTCTTTTAATTCTACAAATAAGTTCTGGAAACCATCGATAAGATCTCGTGAATAAATTTCAGAATGGATTTCATTAGCTTTAGCATCATAAGATACTTCAAAACTTTTAATTGAGAAATAATCGCAATCAAATGGTTTGAAAATTACAATTAAACGAGGATAAATAGTTTTTTCCGTTAGATATGCTGCCCATCCTTCAACATAGAAATTGATTTTAACTGAAAATAAGTCTTTCCATATTCCAAGTTTTTTCATCAATTTATTTACTTGAATTTGGGTATCAAGCTCATATTTTTTTTCCATAAAATAATTTTTAAAATTATGTTTAAAAAGTTGTTAGAAAATAATTAATCAAAAGCAATTTCACCGATATTAAATATATCGTCAGACAATCCAACCTTTTGTTTAGAGAATGATCCATTTTGTAGAGGTTCAATAATCTGGGCATCTTTTCCAAAAATTTGAGGTGATTTAATTCCTGTAATAAGAAGCATTACACGTAGATAACCGTCATATTCATCATTTACTCTCGCACCCCATATAACCATAGAATCATTCACATCCATTTTTTCAGAGATTTTTTTTGCAACTGAATTGGCTTCTGCTAGAGTCATATCATTACCTCCTGTGATATGAATTAAAGCTCCTTTAGCACCATCAATACTTACATCGAGCAAGGGAGAATTAAGAGCATCTTCAATAGCATCTTCAACTCTATTTTGCTTTTCCCCAGATTCTCCAACACCAACAATGGCAACACCTCCAGTACTTAATATTGTTCTAACATCTGCAAAATCAAGGTTAATTAGTGACGGTAAAGAAATTGTTTCTGTTATACCTTTGACCATCGTGGCAAGAACCTCATCTGCTACACTAAAAGCCTCTATAATCGGTAGATCAGGAGCAATTTCTAAAAGCCTATTATTATCAATTACCACTAAAGTATCAGCATACTTCCTCAATTCATTTAAACCTATTTGTGCTTTATCAATTCGTCCAATTTCTGTTTCAAATGGTAAAGTAACTACACCTACAACAATTGCCCCTTCTAATTTAGCAATTTCCGCAACAATAGGGGCACTTCCAGTACCTGTTCCTCCTCCTTCACCACATGTAATGAAGACCAAATTCGAATCTCTTAGAATTTTTGTCAGATCTTCTCTAGATTCTTCAGCTGCGGCTCTACCAATTTCAGGGTTACCTCCTGCACCTAATCCACGAGTAAGGTTTTTTCCAATTAGAATTTTAATGTGAGATTCAACTACATCTAAATGTTGGCAATCAGTATTCACAGCAACGCATTTAGCACCTTTAATTCCGATTTTCATTAATCTATTGATAGTATTGTTTCCAGCGCCTCCACAGCCAACGATTTTTATATTAGCGTGTCCAAATAAGTTTTTAGTAGGTCTTACTACCTCTCTTTTCCTCGCAGTTTTTATAAACGATTCCATTTAATTTCAACTGAATGATTCACTATAATATTATAGAAATAATATATGTCAAAAATTAGAATGAATATAATATGCTAATATTACCATTATAATATACTACGTTATTATTGGAGCGAAAAATCACGATCTATAATAGGATCAAAAATTTTTTTGACATTTGTCCCACTCACGAGAATTATTGGAGGAAGTGAATAAGGGAATCGATTTGAAAATGTTAAAGTATAAGCACCTACATTAGTTATGATGATGATATCTCCTTCATCTAGAGATTGCGTAAAAAAATAATCTTTCACAAGAATATCTTGATCAGTTGGGATGATTCCTGCTATAGAAGTTTTAAATTTATGTGAAGCATCTATTTTAGATGCATTATAGAACCTTAAGGAACATCGAGCAAATTTTGGGCAAATATTATTTCCGATATTTAAAAAAATCCAGCGATCGTCTGTTATTTTAATTATTTCAGTTAGAAATATACCAGCATCACCTACAAAATATCTTCCGGGTTCAAAATAAATCTGATTCACATTTATTTCCAACAATTCCATATGTTCTTTCAAATTTAGAGCTATTTTTTTCAGTTGTTTTTCAGGGATAACAACCGCTTCAGGAAATCCCCCCCCTAAATTTATATTTTCGATTTTTATCCCCGAATTTCCTAATTGATTATAAGCTTGTGCTACATTATCTAAATTAATTCTAAATTGTTCAAAATTATTCATCTGAGTCGCTCGGTGTGATAGAATAGTTTTTAAACATACATTCTCACAATCTTGTAAGAGCTTTTTCAAATTTGAAAGTGTTTTAGCATCTAATATGATACCCAATTTACTACCAAATTTCTGAGAATTAATTCTTAAGCATAAATTTTGAGATTTTCCATATTTTTCTGAGATTTCATTAACTCTCTTTATATCATTAATATTGTAAATAATGATTTCACGTACCTCATTTATCACGCATTTCTCAATAAATTCATCTGGTAAATATGGTCCTCCAGCAATAATTTTGTCGGAGGGATATCCTAACCTTAAAGCAAGGTTAAGTTCAGGAATTCCAACAATTTCTGCGCCAATACCTTCTGATTGAATTATCCTACAAACCTCTGGTAGAAAATTTGCTTTAAATGAATAAAATCCTTGATAATTGCCAAATACAGAGTTAAATATTTTGTTAAATGTTTGAATATTATCTCTAATTTTATTTTCTAAAAGGACCATAAGAGGTGTTTTAGCTTCTTCCAAGAGTGTTCTTAATGATACGGAATCAAAAGTGATGAGGTTATCTTTCTTTAATAAATATTTATTACCTGCGATCATTTTCAATTTCTATCACTCCTAGTATTAATTAAATTATCATATACCTTTTTTGTCATATTGGCAATATTTCTCCAAGAATGGAAAGTTTCTACTTTCGCTTTACCTTGTTCACCAAGTCTTTTTCTTAATTTCTTGTTTCTTAGAAGTTTTACTACTTGATCAGCAATATTATGAGGATTATCAAACTCAACAAGAAGACCATTTATATTATCTTGTATTACTTCTGGTGTTGCACCAATCTTAGCACCAATAACAGGTTTACCCGCAGACCAAGCTTCTAAAAAAGCTATACCATAAGCATCACTTCGACTTGGCATTAGATAAATATCACTTTCCATAAATGCAGTAATCTTATTTTTATCAAAATATCCTGTTAAATTATCTGGTGTAAGATTTATTATCCTAGTCTTTGTATTTTTCTTTGTCTTTACGATTTCACGATTGAAAGCAGTTGTTGAAGGACCAATAAAAGTAAAATATACTTTTGGATATTTTTCTAATATCAATGGGATCGCTTTTAAGATAGAAATAGCTCCCTTTTCAAAATTTTTGTACCCACAAAACAAAACTAATTTATAATTTCTCTCTTTTCTCATAAAGTAGTGATCTTTAAAGTTAAAAATTCCTTTAAGTATAGTGAACTTGTCAAAATCTACGCCCATAGGGATGGTAGTGATTTTGGATTCAGTTAAATTTAAATTGTTAATGAGATAATCTTTTTCTATTGATGTACAAGCTATGAGCATATCAAAATTACGTAATATAGTAATAACATTGGAATTCAAATATCTCGGATTGGAAAAATGAAAAAAGGGGGTACAGATAACAGGTTTTTTAAGAATCTTTCCTATTAATAATGCTATTATTAAATTAAAATAAGGAAAAAAGGTAGTATGTATGATATCATAATCCTTTTGTTTATAATTGAGGAATCTGTCAATCATTTCCTTTAGATAAGGTCCATTTTTTAATAATTGACTGAGGATCTCATCAGGAATTTGAAGAGACTCTAGAATTGGGATTTTTTTTAATTCCTGTAATGATTCTCCAGGTTCTTCTTTATAACTTACAGGAAACCTATAAACATCCACATTATTAACATTAGAAAAATATTTATTAGTTTCTTTAACAATTTTCCCTTTAGGATCTCTTAAAGCTTTAAAATCTAAAGCATTAGATGTAAATATGTCTACATCACATTTAAAATCCTTTTTAAATATTTCTGCTAACCTTTGAATATATAATTCAGCACCTGAGATTGCTGGGAAATATCTTGTTGGTAAGTAAAGAATAGTTTTCAAATCTATGATCCTAAATATAAATAATAATTATTATTATATGAGATGCAAATGTCAAAAGATTTATTATTTGAATTGCAAACATTAATCGTAAAAAAAGGGATTATAGATGATGAAATCATCAATTTTGTTAATTCAAATTTTGTCATAAACTTTGAAAAAGTATTAGAAAGTTTTAGTAGGGGTGTTATAAAGAATATATACAAACCCTCTGATAGAATCTCCTGGATTGTAATAGGAGAAGAAGATAAGCATTTTGTATATCCAAAAATTTATTGTTCCTGCCAAGAATTTTATAAAAATGTAGTTATTAACAGAAAACGAAGATCTTGTAAGCATATTATTACGCAAATCCTCAGCGAAGCATTGGGCGAATATAGTATCAAAGAATTAGAAGATAAAAAATATTATATTATGATTAAAGAATTAGAATCAAAATTCTAAAATTTCAGCTCTTTTTAATGAATTTTCAACAATTTCAGAGATATTATATAGCAGTTCAGATTTAATAATTTCATGTTTTTTTGCATGTGTTTCAGGATAAATAGGATTGAATTGACAAGAAGCAGATTTCAATGATGTAATCTGGTACAATCCCAGTTTTTTGTTTAGATCTATTACTTCTAATTTATCCCATCCAATCAATGGTCTAATGATAATGAAATTTCGCATTAAATCATTATATTCAATAAGATTATCAAGAGTTTGACTTGCTTGTTCACCAAGAATATCACCAGTAACGATTAAATTTGTACCCTCACGTTTGCCAATTGCTATAGCAATACGCAACATCGTTCGTTTACATAAAATACACGTTAATTTTCTTTCACAGTTTTGTTGGAAAATATTAAGATTAGGATCGTGATTAATAAAATATACTTTTACTCTATGATCAATTTGAGTTTTTAGTTTTTTTAGTATGTTGATGATTTTCAATTTTAAGGAATTTTCTTTATCATCTGAAGTTAAAAATGAAAGAAATATCGGTTCAAAACCATTTTTAGCAATTAAATATGCTGCTACGGGACTATCCAATCCCCCTGAAAACAAAGATATAAACTTTTTCATAAAAATCTCCTCATTTATCTTACAATTATTTCCTCTCGTTCCCATTGGTTTAAATATCTATTAAAATCTTTAATGTGTAATTCCCTAGGGATCTCTATTTTCCCTTCATATTCTAATTCTCGAATTTTTAATTGCAGTCTCTTATTCTTTCTGTAGAATTTTTCAGCTTTAGGGAATTCATCTTTAAAGATAATTTTCAAGTTGTCTAGATCAACATTTAATAATTGATCATAATTATCAATAATAAAATTACACAGAGGATCAATTGAAATCTTAAAATTAAATGCATCAATGCGTATCAAAGAGAGAGGATAAGCTTGACAAGCGTATGGTTTTTCATTGTGAATTGAGCATCCAGACTTTGTTTGATAAAATGGACATCTTTCATTCTGATTATTCAATATTATTTTATAAGTTACAACTAGTATTTTTTTATTTTTAATGTCTGGAAACACAAGATCTTCAATAACTTGAAAATTATAACCTCGTTTTTCTGATAGTGAAATTAGTTTAGTCACTTCTTCTGGATATAACGGGATTCTTTTTGATCCTGGTTGCTCAGTAATTTCATAGCAACAAGTTCCACATTGCATGCAAGTAAATTTAAGAGTTGTCATCAAATATTTATTCTTTCTTATGATTAAACAGAACTAAAGATTATGATATACATAAATTAGTGATAATATGAATATATTACTTTTACAATAAATCACGTGTCTATTAGGATAACACACGATTTTTAAAAAGAAGATTTTCAATGATTTATTATAGTATAAGTATTGATAATAGGTAAAAAAAAATTGACAGAATCTGGAATTAGAATAATTAAACACGCTGATTTATCAAAAGAAGATTTAACAAATCCAATTAGCATTTTAGGGATGCCAGGTATCGCTGATATTGGAAAATTTGCTTTAGATTCATTAATTGGACAATTAGATGCTAAAAATTTTATGGATTTTATTTTTGATGACTATCCTGCAGGAGCAATAGTAGATGATAGCTTACTTTCAGCTCCTAAAGCGGAAATATTAGTCTGGAAGGATCCTGATGAAATACGAGATATTTTATTAATAACTGCTGATGCTCAGAGTTTAACTCCAAAAGGGATATATCGAATCTCTAATTTCCTCGCTGAAATTATTAACCAATATGGTATAAAATTAATCATAGCATTAGGAGCATATCCATTAAATAATAGGAAATTAAATCAAAAAATACCCAAAATTTATGCAAGTTCGACGAATCGGGATTTATTAGATAAATTTCTATTAGATAATAATTGTGAAAAAATTCAAAAAGGAGTTATTATTGGTGCAAACGGATTAATTCCAACTTTGGCTAAAGCACGTTTTAATATTGATGGGTTAGTTTTATTGGCTGAGACTGACAATATTGCGATGATCAATGAAGATGTTACTGATTTAAAAGCTTCAATTACTTTATTAGAATTAATTAAGAAATCATTTACACTTCCAATAAAAAAGAAGTATTCATTAGAAAATATTGATGATATTACTAAGAATCTCCAAAATAAGAGAGAACAATTAGAAAAAGATCTTGATACTTTTCAATATATTGATTCTGAAGATAAAAGAAAATCCCTATACATCTAGATTTAATCTATTCCAACTATTCTTCTTAGATAAGTTTAAATTAAATTTTATGCGAAAAATTTAATATCAATGATCTATTATAATTATTATGAATTATGTATGTGCAAGAAAAGCATGCGGAAAGGAAGTTTCCAAGCAAGAATTAAATGCACTTCCGGGAATAAAATGTTCACATTGTGGTTTTCGCATTCTGTATAAAAAACGTCCTGATGTAATAAAAAGAATTAAAGTGCGTTAAAATTTGCTTGCATGTGATTTACAAGTTCCTTATATCTATTTCTTATAGTTGCTTCAGTCACTCCTGCTGCTAAAGAAATTTCTTTTTGAGTTCTCCGTTCACCTTCTTGCATAGCGGCCACGTATAACGCGGCACCAGCTAAACCAGTAGGTGCTTTACCAGAAGTAATCTGATATTTTTTTGCTAATTTTAATAATTCTGCGGCTCTATTCTGGGTACGCCCAGATAGATTAAGTTCTGCACAAAATCTTGGAATGAATGTTGTTGGAGAAGGAACATTAATATTGAGTCTTAATTCCTGAACGATTAGCCTATAACAACGAGCAATTTTTTTCCTATCTACTAATGCAAATTCTAAAAAATCATCTAAGGTTTTAGGAATCTTATTTAATTTGCAAGATAAATATATTGAAGCAATTAACATGGCCTCTATTGATCTTCCACGGATTAAATTTTTATTAGCCATTTTACGATAAATATGAGCAGCAGATTCTTTTAATTCTTTTGATAAATTTAATTGTGATGAAAATCTATCTAATTCATTCATAGCATAGGCTAGATTACGATCTAGAGATTTATTTGTACGTGTTCTAACATGCCATTTTCTCAATCGATATACTTCTGCTTTCATCTTTGGACTAATAGTCTTTCCAAACGCGTCTTTATTTGTCCAACCAATCATAGTACTTAGCCCCTTATCGTGAAGAGTTAATGTAGTTGGAGCTCCAACTCTCACTTTTTTAGATGCTTCTTCTGATGAAAAAGCTCTCCATTCTGGACCCGAATCAATGAGTCTTTGATCTAATACTAACCCACATACAGCACAAACAATCTCACCACGAGCCTCATCAGATATTAAATTCTTGTTTCCACATTCTGGACATACGTTTGAATTATTTAGAGACATTGACAGATCCAAAAATAGCTACCCTTAACTTTTTCTATTCCTTAATTTCTATAATCAATATCGAACATTTAAATATTTGCGTTTTTAAGAATTATCGGTTAATAATTTTCTTGAATAAGATTTTGTTATCTGAACAAAATATAAAAAAATTTTAATAGGATCAAATTTTCAATCCATATAATGCGACATTTTTATAAAAGCCATGGAAAACACTGTTATCTTCGCTCATTTAAAACATCTTGCCCAAAATGTAAAGTTGATGTATTGTATTGGGAATGTACTCATGGGAGTAAGATTTTTTTTGAGTATCCTCCTTATGGAAAATTGATAAGGCATTTTTGTCGGCAAAACCTAAAGAAGAATCACAGATCAGATAGGTTTCAAGTTATAATAAAAAAACCAATAGGCTTTTTAGAGAAAGCACAGGTAAGCTGTCCGGTTTGTGGAAAACTATTTGAAAATGAAAATTACTTGAAAGATCACATCAACCAAATGAAAAAAAATGATGATAACCATAAACTATTCTTAGAAGATCAATATATATTTGAAAATAATTTCAATTTGGTTAATGAAAAAGAAACCAAATACCATCCCAAATTTGGTCGAATAATTCTTAAGAAGGGAAAATGAGAGTTGTTCTTTTCCATAAATTTTAATAATTATATTTATAATAGATATTATTAACAAAATATCCTACTTAAAGAGAGAAATAAATCAAATATCGGGTAAAAAAAATGCCTTTAGATCCAGCAACCGCTGTTTTCAATTTATTACAAAAAGATCCCAGTATTATAGCTGCCGCAGTTGTTCAAGGAAGAAATATATTATATTCAACTGATAATTGGGATATAAGTGCTGATGTGGGAAAGGTTGTATCTAGTTGGGGTGGTATGAATGCTCAATTTGTTATGATTTCTGGTGTTAAATATTCCGTTCTTCAATGTACATCTGAAAGATTGGTAGCTAGTTCAATGAAAGGAGAAGGACATATCATTGGGGCAAAAGATGAAGAACATCAATTAATCGTATATTTAGAACCCGATGGTGAACCTATGGGAGCAACTATGGATACTTCTAGAGCTATATCAGAAATGAATACATCCCAACAAGCGTATATCGATCCAAATGCGCAATTAGGAAGTACGGGAGCCGCTCAACCATCAACACCTAATATTGATCCTCAATTAAAGGGGGAAATACAATCATTTTTGGAGTGGATTAAGGACGGAGAGGGTCTTTCAGGTTATATTAATTATTATATGCAACAAAATGATGCACAAATTATTTCTGAGATCTCAAAAATATATGCTGAATTAAGACAGATATTTGGTGTTTAGTTTTCTCATTATTATGTTTCTATCTTCTATCATGAATGATATAAAGAATTTAAAACCCGAAAAAGTAAAAGAAGATTTAAAAGATAAATCAAAGGAGGATATGGATTTAAATATTCCAGCAATTCCAGAAGCTCCTAAGAAAAAAGATAGAATTACTCTTGACTCCCCAGGGTTAACGACGGATTTATTATGTAAAATTAAGAAGTTAGAACAAAAAAACATAAAAGTGGTATTAGTTAATTGCGAGAGATGTAGAGAAGTCATCCCAGTCCCAATTCCAAAAAATAGTATTAAAAAATCAGAATTACCTGTGGTTCCTATTAGTTTCGTTCATAAAAACCCAAAAAGGAAAGATCTACACTGTATTACACTTCACCTTGATCATGATTTTGACATCAGAAGACAAAGAATTTCTGATGTGATACTGGATTTAGAATAAATCATCCAATTTTACAGATCCTATATTGAGTTTAAAAGATTTAAAAAGTTGATAAATACTATATATTATGATTTAGATTAATATATAGCAATTTAAATTCACTATTAAGAAGGTGAAAATATTATTTCTGGATATATTGGAAAGAAAATTCGGTTGGAGAGAATTATTAATAGAGAAACGAATAAAACCGTAATTGTTCCGATGGATCATGGATTAACAGTTGGACCGATTAAGGGAATAGACTGCGAAATAGGTGAAATGGTTAATAAAATTGCTTTAGGAGGTGCAAATGCTGTTTTAGGTCATGTTGGAATTCCTCTCCACGCACACAGGGGATATGGACCCGATATTGGACTAATTCTTCATTTATCCGGTTCAACTTCTTTAAGTCCTGATGCAAATTATAAGGTATTAATTAATACGGTTTTGGAAGCTGTAAGATTTGGATCAGATGGTGTTTCTTTACATATAAATATAGGAACTAAATCAGATCCTGAAATGTTAGAAACTTTGGGTATGGTTTCTCTGGAATGCCGAGAATACGGAATGCCCTTAATAGCAATGATGTATCCGCGAGGTCAAAACATTAAAGATGAATATGATGTTGAAGTAGTGAAGATAGTAGCCCGAGTCGCAGCGGAATTAGGTGCGGATCTTGTGAAAACAAATTGGCCAGGTGATCCCGATTCTTTTAAACAAGTTGTTGATGGTTGCATGGTGCCAGTAATTATAGCAGGTGGTGAAAAAGCGGGAATTAAAGGGATCTTGGAAATTACTAAAGAATCTATTGATGTTGGTGGTGCGGGAGTCGCATATGGGAGAAATGTTTTTCAAGCTGAGAATCCCACTAGTGTTGTAAAAGCACTATGTTTAATTGTGCATAAAAATTATGACGTGAATGAGGCAATAAAAGAATCAGGATTATAAAGTTATGGAGTTAATGATTAATGGAACCAATATTAGAAAGAAATTTACTCTTTAATGATGTATGTTTTTATATCTCTCTCTTTAAATTACACAAGAGTTACCTATTACTATTATCTGATCAAAAAGAAATGGGTATTGGTAATGTTACTTTAAGCAGCCCTTCTCTTATCGAAGGTGTTAAAACTACCTCATCTTCCTACTCCCTATTTGGAATTAAGAATAAAATTGCAAACAAGCTGATAGTTGAACGTGTGGCAAATTTGTTGAACACTCCGGTTTTATTGTTATCATTCCTCAAAACTAAAATGGCTGAAGAAGATTTCATTAAACCAGTTATGAGTTGTCTTAATGAAATGGTATCGATGTTACCTAAATAATTAAATAATATTTCTACTTGACAACATTAATCCAAAATTAAACATTAAAGTTATTAATAAGATGCAGGGAAGGGGATTTGAACCCCTGTAGACCTATGTCAATGGATCTTGAGTGTGGTTAAAAGACGGGTAAGAATTCCTTCTTTTATTTGTCCACCGCCGTTGACCGCTTGGCTATCCCTGCCAGACATTTTAAAGACTAAATAAATAAGCTTGGTTATCTCTGTTTGATAACATTATCATCCCATAAACAACGTAAAAATTATCAAAACACCTAGCATTGAAAACATTACAACCATTTGAATTCTGTTTTTTTTCTTACCTTTCTTTTCTTTTGCTAAATAATTATCCCGACAAGTTTGATTACAAAATTGTTTATCAGCAGGCATAGCTTTACGGCATACGGGACAATGGCTATGAGGTCCCCATTTTTTTTTTATCTGTTCTTTCCATGACGATTGAGACATTTTCGCTTCCTACTTAATTCTAAAAATAATCTTAGTTTGTAAATAAATACAGATAAATAAATTAATTTTTCGAAATGAAAATTAATTTGAAATTACAGTACCATTAAAATCAGATTCTCCAATCCAGATTTTCGTGAATTCATCTAAATTCGTTCCAGACACCACATATACCTTTATCTTACTTCTTTTCATTATTTGCAGAGAGACTGCATCAAAAATTCGATATTCCCCGGCAGCAGCTTGTTTTTCATTAGAATCTTTTATAATTAAATTTTGCAGTTTATCGAGAGTTAAGTTTTTTATTAACTTAGCATCATCAAATTTATTTGGATCTTTATCATAGATCCCATTTACATTAGTAAGTATGACTACTTGGTCAGCATCAATAAATTCAGCAACTTCTAAAGCAACTGAAGTTGTTGATTGCCCTGGTTGTAAACCACCCATAAGTATAATTTTATTAAACAAGAGAGCTTGGGCTAATTCCTTAAATTGTTTCGGAATTTCAGGAAAAGCAATTTCCCCGAATACTTCCATTAATAATCGAGCGTTAATTCGCGATATTTTAATCCCCATAATATCATTAGATGTTTCGTTCGAATGAACAGATCTTATAGCAGAAATATAGTTTCTTGCTATTATACCTCCACCACATACTATGATAACTTTATCATAATGTTGGTTAGTTTTAATTACCTTACAAAATTTAATTATTTGTTGAATATTGATTTCTAGATCTTCTGAAAATATGAGTGAACCCCCAATTTTTATTACAATATTTTTCATAATAGTCAAATTTGATTTTTCTTTTATTTATTAATATATAGATGATCAGCTAAATTAAGTTACTTGAGTTGCATGGCTAGTAAAGAGGTAAAAGTTATAGTAAAAGTACCACACAGGATTTCTGGATTTTTTGAAATTGTTGATAAATTAAACGGGATTAAAATAGAAGATCCTCAATTGGTTGGTTCAAGAGGTGCGGGATTTAATATCAATAATTTCGGGATAACTGAAATAACATCGCAAGAACCAAGAGATCCCTCTTGTTCAACATGTCAAATCTTTATAAATGGGATAGAATTAAATGAAAAAGCCGAAACATCTAACTTTATTTTTGATTATCTAAAACATTATTTTAAAAAAACATCTCACGTGATAATTGAGCACAACTTTGATTTACCCGTTGGCTGTGGGTATGGTGCAAGCGGTTCTGGAGCCTTAGGTGCTGTATATGGAATAAGTTCTCTTCTAAAACTAAAGATATCCGATTATGAGAAAGGAAAGATTGCCCATATTGCAGAAGTATCAAATAAAACCGGTTTAGGAACAATTTGTGGTCAATTAGGTGGTGGTTTGTGCATTTTAAAAGAACCAGGTTATCCGTGTATCTCAGAACGGATCCAATTTCCATCGGATTTGAGCGTAATCTGCGGTTCTTTTGGAATGATTCATACAAAATCAATACTAAATGACTCAGTTTTAAATATGAATATAAAAAATGCTGGTAGAGATGCATTAATTAAATTACTTCAAGATCCAAGTATTTATACGTTTATGAATGCTTCTATCGAATTTGTGCAAAAAACCCTTATCCTTGATATTTTACAACTTACAACTACTCGCGAATTACTAGAAGATTTAAATAAATTAAATATAATTGGTGCTAGTATGAATCAATTGGGAAGATCAGTATATGCAATTTGCAATAAGAAGTATGAAGCAAAAGTATTAGATGTTTTTGATACTTATAGACCAGAAATAAAAATTTTAAAATCGAGCATATACAAAGATAAAACGATTAATGTTATGAATAGCGTAGTATAAATCAGACTTTTCTAAATGTATTTAGAGTTTTTGATTTTAAAGTTGCTGCTTCGACAGCTCTGATCAGTGTTGCCCTTAATTTTGCAGATTCAATCTCATGAATAGCTGTGATTGTTGTTCCACCCGGCGTTGCAACCATATCTTTCAACTCTCCAGGATGCTTCCCCGTTTCTAATAATAATTTTGCTGAACCCATAACTGTATGCGCTGCTAATTTTTGCGCAACATCCCGAGGTAACCCCATCTTTACTCCTCCATCTGCTAAAGCTTCAATTATTATAAAAATATAAGCCGGTCCACTACCAGATAGACCAGTCACTGCATCCAAGTGTATTTCATCTAATTCCACAACAAACCCCACAGATTTAAACAATTTCTTAGCAAAATTTAATTCCTTCTCATTCACAAATTCATTAGATGCTATAGCGGTTGCTGCAGCTCCAATAATTGCGGGAGTATTTGTCATAATTCTTATTAAACCGATAGGCTTATTGATAATCTTAAATATATGATCAAATGATACCCCTGCGGCAATAGAAATTATTGTTTGGTCCTCTGAGATTACCGCGTAAATTTCACTTAAGATTTTATTGATTACTTGGGGGATGACAGCAATTAAAATACAACGGGATCGTTTGACTAAATCTAAATTATCTGTAGCTATCTCAACATTTAATTCTTCGGAAACGTCCTTTGAACGGGTTTCATCAATATCATAAATAATAATTGAATCATTTTTAACCGTATTAGTACAAACAAATCGTGTTACTAATGCTGAGCCAATTTTACCAATACCAATAATACCTAATTCTTTCTCAAACATATTAAAACTTTATAACTAATACCAAAATAAGTTTATGGTTTGTTCAAATTTTTCACAGAAGCTAGTAGAAACTATTATCAATAAGATCTGTATCTCTAATGCCAAAATCAATCCAGATATTTCTTTCTAATATGATTTTGTTTCGAAACCTCTCTTTTTCATGAAAATTATATTTTTGGAAAAATTTAATGCCCCTTATATAATGTTGCGGTAATTCTATATGAATTATAGCGATTCCTTCTTCCTTCTGTAAATTTATAAATTTATTTAATAATAAATAGCCGATCTTATTATTTCTAAATTTTGGGGCTACGAACAATAATTTTAAAGAGGTAGTTGGAAGAAAATTAATTATTGGATCATCATTATTACCATTCTTATCAGCAATGAGCATACCAACTAATAGCTCATCTTGTAAAGCTGTTAGGATGAGATAGTTTTCAGTATTGTAGTTATCTGAAAAACCGTCTATAAAGTCAATAAATTCTTTTGCACATAGCCTTAAATCAATTAGAGACAAATTCGTTGAAAGTCCCATAGAAATTTCTAGATCTTTCATTATATGTCCAGATATAAGTAATTTTTTAATTCTTCAATCATATGGGCTCTTATTTTGCCTTTTCGTCTATCGAAGTTATCACATACAATACTTCTTACTCCGATAATATCTGGTGAGATTTTTTTGATTTTTGAAATTGATTCTTTCATTAAATTACCAGCTAAAGCTATATCAAGATTCGCTTGTTTCGATATTTTTTTGAAATCCATCAATTGTTCAACACTTAAGAAATCAAATAAACCTTTTCCATCTTTTACAAATGTATCTAGCATTGCTATATCAGATCCCGATTCAGCGGCAATTAAAGGGATCGATAAAAAATCAGGAGATGTTTTTATTCTCTTGTAATCTGCGTAACCTGCTACTACTATTTTAATATCTTTATTATAATTTTTCACTGCTTTAACTACATTTTTCATGAGATTAACTCCTTCTTCAACATTTTTCGGTCCTTTTAACCCCACTTTAATAATATCTGCACCAGAAATTGCTGCACCTAATGCAGCTAAGGATGCTGAACCGGGCAAATAGGGAAAGTCTCCTATTGCAGCACTCAGCTTCTGTGGGCTACCCCCTGGAATTAATTCTTTCATTTGATTAATAATCCATGGAAAATTAGCACCTAATGAACCCTCATCAGGATTTTTGCAATCCACATAATCAACTCCCGAGTTGACTGTGATTCTTGCTTCTTCGATATTTTTAGGACTTACTAATAATTGTATTTTTTGTGCCATTAGAATTCATATTTTATGTGAGTTTCTAAAAAACTCATATTATGAATTGCTTAATTAATTTTTTATTTTCATTCTTTTAGATTAACAATCAATAATAATTATATTTTTAAAAACACTCATGAATTTAAATTCTATTAAGGCATCTGAGAAAGGATAGTTTATAGTTTTAGTATACTAACTGCTTTTCTTTAATTTTCTTTAATTTTCTTTAAATTTCTTTCTCTTTCTCAAGAAACCTTTCAATAATACTAACATAAGACCTTAATTGTATTTTTAATTGTGATATAAAAGTTTAAATTAAATAATTATTATTAAATATCAAAAAAAATGATGATTTAATTTTGTCACCCAAAGAAATTACTAAATTGGATATAACTAGCGAAGTATTTAAAGAACCAATTGAAGTTATCAAACAATTATCTGCTAATCTTGAAGGCTTAAAGTATACTAAAGTAATACAAACTTTTGTCTTGGAGGATCGCAGATTAAATCTATCTATAGATAGCGAAGGCACTGGAGAATTCAAAGGAAAAGTGGTATGGATAGGAAATACAAAAGATGAGGGTGCTGGAACTATCTTCTGCATTGACAATAAATCGGAATTGAAACAGATAACACCAACAGCAGAAAACACAGAAACAGTGGTATTAGATATTAAAAAAGAGTTAATTAGGGTTACCACCTCTTCTAAGACAAAATGTGCCGTATGTGGTAAACAAATCGAAATTTTTGATGAAGTAATTGGATGTCCTTTATGTGAAACTAAAGCTCATAAAGATCATATGATCGATTGGGTGAGAATGAAACACTCTTGTCCTGTATGTAAAAAATCATTAAATGTTTCTAGTATTGGTGTCATATTTATAGATTAAATCTCTTAATTTCTGTATGTTTATTGTTCCATCATAAAGAGCGGTTCCTATTAATACTCCAGAAAATTGGTTATCATAATAGATTTGAATATCTGATAAATCCTTTATTCCTCCACCTACATATATTTCTCCGTTAAATTCATTTCTTATTTTGAGATAGAGAGGTGAAATTCCTCCCAACTTCTGTCCAACTCGAAATAAATCAAGTAATATAATTTTGTAAACACCTAAATCCCCTATTTTTTTCACAATATCACGGATAGGCATGAATTTAAATTCATTGATTTGTGTAATAACTTTCTCTAAATACATATCGATACTCACTATTATATTTTCCTCCCCCAATATACTTAATGTGGTCTTAATAACCTCTAAATTCTCTAAAGTCTCTAAACCTATTATGATATTTTCGATTCCAAATTGTAATATTGCATTGATATCCTCTTTAGTTGAGATCCCTGAATCTAGCATTATTCTTATATCATAATTTTGCATAAGACTTACAATAATTTCAGAATTTGGGTGATTTTTCATAATAGCATCTAAATCTGCGATATAGAACTCATTAAACTCATATTTATTATGAAGGGTTTCAATAATAGTATGAGGATCACTAGATCCAAACATATAAGATTTTAGAGGTGTATATTGACTTCTTTCTCCCTTAATAGCGTGAACGCATATGGAATTGAGGATATCCAATACGGGAATGATTTTAAAATTACTCATTTTACCGACAAATTTAATATTATTTTAAGATAAATTACCGATATGAAATACTCTTGTTTTTTAAAAATATTCATTAATTAGATATTAATAGATTACTTTTTTAAGAATATAATTTAAAAAGATCCTTATAAACCTAATAAAAGTTATAACTAACGTGATTTTATGTCAACAGAATCGTATATTAATAAAATTATGGATGAAACAGGATTATCTCGAAAAGATATTCAAGATTTAGTAGACGAAAAGAAAACAGAATTGAAAGGATTAATTACTGATGATGGAGCACTACTTCTAATAGCAAAGGAGTTAAAAGTAGAGGTTAAAAAGGAGAATATAGACTTTAATGACATTGAGGTTAAGATCTCTGATGTTTCCCTTGGGATGAAAAATATTATTTTAGTAGGAAGAATTAAAGATGTTAACAAAATATTCAATTTTACCCGAAATGATGGAAGCGAGGGATTTGTTGGATCTTTTTCAATCCAAGATGAATCAGGAGAGATTCGAGTTGTTTTATGGGATGAAGATACTAGAATTTTAACAAACGAAAACTTTGTAATAAATGAAGTTGTAAAAATAATCAATGGGTATACTAAAGAAGGTCGTTATCAAGATTTAGAAATCCACGTTAACCGGTTTGGTAAGATTATTTTATCTCCAGAAGATATTGACTATAATAAAATTCCTAAAATAAAACATAGCTTCACAAAAATCGGGGATATTACTCCGAATTTTAAATCCTATTCAATTAAAGGTCAAGTGGTTCGTTATTCTCCAGCAAAAGAATTTGTTAGAAGTGATGGAAACACAGGAAAAGTCGGAAACATTAATATAATGGATTCAACAGGCATTGTAAGAATCGTTTTTTGGAATGAAGATGTTGATAAATTTCAAGGAATACAAGAGGGAGATAATATATCTATTACTCAACTTGGTCCACGAGAAAGTAAATTAAATCCAAAAACAATTGAACTAGTCGCATCATCTAACACGATTATAAAAAAAATTAAAGGGAACGTTCACTATAAAGCAAAAATAGTTGAAAACGTAAAGAAACTCCAAGAACTTGAAAATTTAGTATCTTTCAAAGGTGTAATAACATCTGTCAGAGACTTGAGAAAAGTAACTCTTAAATCAGGAGAAGATGTATCTGTAATTGATTTTGAAATAAGTGACAATACGGGGTCAATTCGAGTGACAGCGTGGAGAGATATAGCTGATGAATTGGCGGAAAAATTAACAAATGATATGACGGTTTTGGTGTCAAATGTTAATCTTAAGCACAATGAGCTCTTTGACAGAAAAGAGGCTTCTTTTAATAAAGTTTCAGAAATTAAAGCAATCGAGGAACAAATTACAATTACATCACATCCACAAGAAGAAAAAATTAAACCAAAAATTACTAAGGCTATAAAAGACCTCGAGAATCTTGAAAACGCTGCTTCTTTTAAAGGAGTAATAACGTCTATCAGAGATATAAGAAAAGTGACTCTTAAGTCCGGAGAAGATGTATCTGTAATTGATTTTGAAGTAAGTGACAATACGGGGTCAATTCAAGTGACAGCCTGGAGAGATATAGCTGAAGATTTGGTGGAAAAATTAACAAATGATATGACGGTTTTTGTATCAAATGTCAAGCTTAAGTATAATGAGAGGTTTGATAGAAAAGAGGCTACTTTTAATAAATTCTCTGAAATTGTTAAAATTGATGAGGATATCGATTTTACAAAGAAAACGAGCTCAGGAAATTCAAAAACAACTTCAAGATTTAAAGAAACAAAAATTGAATCTATTGATTCTATGGGGTTTTTTGAAATAAAAGGAAGTGTTATAAAGGAAATTGATCTATCTAAAAAAGACTTGTTCATATATGATGCTTGCCCGACGTGCTTTAAAAAAGAGTCGAATTGTACATGTGAGAAAAAAGAAGAAACAGAAAAAAGAATGATACTAAAAATAGTCCTGGATGATGAAAGTGGCACAATAAAAACAAGTTTTTTTGGTCAACAAGCTGAAGATTTGATTGGTAAGAAAGCAAGTGAGATCGCAGATATGGAAGATTTAGACAGCGTTTTAAAAGATTTAGAAGGACGTAGTTTAATTGTACGTGGAAAAGCTTCATTAAATAGTTTTAATGATATGAATAATTATGAACTGAAAGTTTTTGAATTTCAATTTACTGATACTACAAAAGAACTAAATTATCTCATGGAAGAACTAAATTCATAATATTATGAGTACTTAACTTATATTTATTTAATTTATTTATATCTCATTATAAAGAAAAACATTTATCTTAGATTATGAACCAGATCGATATTGTAGGTTTAGGAGAGGTGGTTATCGATTGGGTAGCTGAAATCCCACATTTTCCAAAACCAGATGAAAAAATTAATGCTCTAAGTGAAAATATTTTTCCGGGGGGCGTAACCGCTAATTATTTAGTCGCAGTAGCGAGATTGGGAGGAAGAAGTGGATTTATAGGCGCCGTAGGAAGCGATCCATATGGTGATTTTCTCATTTCTGACTTTAACAAAGAAAATGTAAACACGAATTGGACCATCAAGAAAAAAGATAAAAAAACTCCGGTAAATTTCATCTTTATTGTAAAAGGAGAAAAATCGATTATACAATCACCTCATATGCTGAAAACTAAAGTTGAAATCTCTGACATTGATGAATTTTCCCTAACTAAGCCAAGATTATTGCACACTACTATGGTTCATCAAGATATTACAGAAAAGGTTATTGAAATTGCAAAAAAAAATGATATAAAGGTTAGTATCGATTTAGAATCTCAAATTGCTCAAAGTGGGTGGAGTAATTTAAAAAAAATGCTTTTAAAAGCAGATATCATAATTCCAAATAAAGAAGGGGCAAAAATTATAACAAATAGTAATACACCTAAAGAAGCAGCTAACATATTGATTAAAAAGGGGATTCCTATCGTTATTATTACCTTGGGGAGTAAAGGAGTATTATTAACAACCAAACAACACCAAAAAATGATTCCAGCTTATAATATTAAAAATATCGTTGACACAACTGGTGCAGGAGATACATTTAATGGTGCATTTTCACTGGCATATTGGATTAAGAAGTGGTCGTTAGAAAAATCATGTAAATATGCAAATGCTGCAGCCGCTTTAAAAATACAACAATTAGGTGCTCGAACTGGAATGCCTAATGAAATATTACTTACCAAATTTTTAAAAGAAAACGACGAATCTTTTTTTGATTAGGTAGTTAAAGAATAAATCAAACTTATTTTCTTAATGTTGACATGATTACTGATTATTTCATCAAGTCTTTTCAAGATTTTATCTGATTGTGTCTCGAGTGTATTTCTACTAAATGGCCAAGAACCTATCAGTAAATCTCCTAATTTTTTAGTATTACCTATTAAATATCCTTCCTTTTTTTCATCTTTATGTGATACTAAAATAACTATATAATAATTAAATGAGAAGGGAGGACTACTTGCCCCCATAATGATGACTTCTTCTATATTTTTGAAATTAATTATGTTTTCATGTAAATCACTCAAATTCTTTATTGAAGTGATGTAATGCGTCATATTAATGTACTTATCCGAATTTACATTATTAAATGTTAATGAAGATTCCTCCGTTTCACCAATACCTCTAAATAAAACTTTATAGAATATGAAACTCATTAAAATCTAACTTGTTAATTAGTAATTACGAATATTTCATTAATCGAACACCTTATTATTATTTCTTGTAAGATTGTCTTATCCGATCTTTTATGAGGATATTTTCTTCAGGAAATCCTTGATCCATCAAAAATTTTTTCATTTTTAACTTGTGATCTCCCTGTAGTTCAATTTCGTTATTCCTTACTGTTCCTCCTGAGGCGCATTTATGTTTTGCTTTTTTCAAAATATCTTTTAAATTTGCATCAAAATTACCTTCAAAAGTAATAA
>JAGXNU010000089.1 GCA_019894815.1 Promethearchaeota archaeon | reverse complement strand
CATATTTCTCTGCAATAACCTCAAACATTAATGATGATGCAAGATTTGTGACAAATACCACATCTTCAATTTCATTCTCTAAATTTTGAAGATAAAACTCCATGATAAGTGCCAAACCAATATCTTCAGAATAATAAATTCCTTCTTCTCCAATTATTGCCAATCTATCAGCATCACTATCATGAGCAAATCCAATATCGTACTTTCCTTGCCATACTTCCATTATTAAATCGTGCAAGTTATTTGCGATGGGTTCAATTCCTCGAGGAAATACATCATTTAAATCAATTTCATCATTAATGAGTTTAACCTCACAACCTAAATCCTTTAACAATCTAGGAGTAACCGTTCTTCCAGCTCCTGCACCCGTGTCTAAAACTACTCGAATTTTATTTTTTTTCCTTTTTTTTATGTTAATATGTTTATATAAATCTTCTAAATATTCTGGTATAGGATTTAAAGTTTCCACTTTCCCAACCGTCTCCGTCTTAGGATATAAACTCAAATCAGTTTGCTCCATTAATTCTCGAATTTCCTTTAAATCCTCATTATTCAAGTAATTATTTGATGAAAGAAGTTTTATCCCGTTCCATTCTGGCGGATTATGCGAACCAGTTATAATCATTCCCGCGGGGATTTTTAGCTTATTTTTAACATGTATCAACACAGGAGTGGGACAGATGCCAACATTAACAATATCATACCCCATCGATACTAAACCTTCGATTAATCCTTTCTCTATTTGCAGTCCACTAGGTCTGGTATCTCTTCCAATTATAACTTTTTTAATTTCTCCCTTTAGCCATGATCCAAAAGCAATAGCAATTTTTTTTGCTATCTCAGCATTTAAATCTCTTCCTACAATACCTCGTATTCCACTAAAGGTAAAAATCAAGTTCTTCTCTGACATAATAACATGTAAAATTTAGGACACTATTGTGTTTCTTTCTAACTTGTATTTAACTAATGTTAATGCTCCTCTTACTCCAATTTCAGTTATATATTTTGTAACTTTTAGTTTAGGTGGATGGTTTATGGTAAATGGAAGAGGATCGTTTTCGAATTGTTGAATTAAAGGGGGTAATATTAAATCTTGATCATTCATCATCGCTCCACCAAAATATATTGAAGAACAATCATAGTAATTATTAACCATTCCTATTCCTATTTTTGAATAAAAGACACACTGCTCTACAATACTTCTTGAAAATTTATCTCCACCTCGAGCTGCCTGAAAAAGGTTCTTTGGTGTGATATTGGATTTATCATTATCAATCATAAACATCAATATTTTGGACGATAAACTAGTATCCTCTATTTGGTCTATTGCTCTATTTTTTACACCTGTTCCTGAACTATAAACTTCCCAACATCCATGTGCTCCACAATTACATTGATAAATGCTTCGAGGATCAACAATACCATGACCAATCTCAGCAGCATTTCCATCCTTGCCAAGTAATAGGCGTCCATTACAGATAACACCCCCTCCTATTCCAGTAGATAATGTAATATAAGCTAAATTATCTTTTTCATCCTCAGATGCTTCGAAAAAATGAACTCCTAATACTGAAGCGTTACAATCATTAATAAGGAATATTGGAATACCCGGAAATCTCTCTGATAGGGGTGTTTTTAATGGTATTTCCTTAAATCCTAAGTTAGCATTATTAAAAACATGCCCTTTTACTTGATCAATAGGACCTGCAGTCGCTAATCCAATTCCCAATATTTGATCATTTTCAATACTGTTTTCTACTATGAATTCAGTAATAAGTAATATAATTGAGTTAACTATAGAAAATTCATTTTCCTTTGGAGTTGGTTTTATCTTGATCTTGATGTTATCTAAATTACTTGTAGCCATTGCAACACGTATCAAACTCCCTCCAACATCTACTCCAATTATTACATCCAATATTTCATCACCATTTAATAATTAATTCAATTAATAATAAAATTCATTTAAAAATAACTGATCTCAATGTTTTTATTATCAATGATCCGATTAAAAACCTTCTTAATCTGATTATTTTGATTTTCATCAATCGAGAAAACAAAATATTCTGCTGGAACTCGTGCAAGCGAATATATTTGTACTTCATTAGGTTTTATTTTTTTGATTGCGAATGCTAATTTCTCAATATTCTTTTCATTAAAATTTGGTATATATACATCCTTCTGATGTGAGTTTAACATTAAACATTGAAGAACAAGCTTATTGTTCATTTTTTTTCGTAATTGAATGAGAGAATCGATAATTTTACCAATATCAGGACATTGTTGATGTGGCCGATTCGTTCTCGCATAATCAGCTGGGGTTGCAACATCTAATTTTGCTAAAACTACTTCAAAATTCATGATTCTATCCTGTATGTCTTCAAAATGTAACGTGCTGGAATTAGTAAAAAGTGTGATGAGGGGCGGTTTTCCTTTCCAATTTAGTTCATTTCTTACTTTTAAAGCAATATCATAAAAATCCATTAGATTCTCATTTAGAGTAGGTTCTCCATTATACCCAAATGTAATTGAACCTAAATGGGGGAAATATTTTAATATCTCTCTTAATTCTTTTTCAAATTTAGTAGAGGGGGGTGAATTTATACGAAATTTGGGTGATACCAAGTGAGTTGTATTACCAATCTCACAATAAACACAATTAAATGTACATGTTTTAATTTTAGGTAGGACATCAACCCCCAATGATAATCCTAAACGTCTCGACGGAAAAGGACCATAAGTATATTCTCGTGGCATGAGATTTTTCTTAATTAAAATAATTAACTACAAAATTTTCTATCGATTTATTAACCTCACTTGGTTTTTCTAACATGACCATGTGTCCAGCATCGTCTATTACGTTTAATTCAGAGTTCTTAATTTTATCGAGAAAGAATTGCGAAAACTTCACCGGCGTCAAGTTATCCTGTTTCCCAACTAATATTAAGCATGGAACTTCAATGCTATCTGTTTTATCTATAGTATCAAAGTTATCACAAATTTTAAAATCTTCATATGTGACTTCTGCCTTAATTTTCGAAGTTTCTTGTACATAATTATCTATTATATCTCTTGGTGTTTTTCTATAGAATATCCCAGCAGGTAAAGAGTCTAAAAACTCTTGGTAATTGGTTTTTAAAGAGTTTAGGATAATTGGGGCAACTCTTAACCTTCCCCCAGTGCTGCATAAAATTAAACCTGAGATTTCTTTAGGGTATGTAAAATAATATTGTTGAGTAATGGCTCCTCCTAAAGAATGTCCACATAATATTACATTATCATAGTTTAAAGATTTAATTAGGTGTCGAATTACATCAACATACAAATCGAGAGTTAGCTCCGAAAATTCATTTGAATTGTCATGGGAAGGTAAATCGATAGCTATAAGATCATAATTAACTTCAAGATCTAATTGATTTTTCCAAGTATTTGAACTCCCTCCTGAGCCGTGTATAAAAATAATTACATTTTTACTTTCGGTTTCTTTAATCCGATAAAAGATCTTCTTCTCTTTATAATTCAAGAAAGGCATTATTTTTCATTTAAATTGTTATTTAATCTAATTAATCTAATTAATAATAACTGAAAAGAAGAATTTAATTTAGTTTTTTCTTAAGAATTAAAATAATAAAAATTATTGATTGTTAATTTCAATATCTCGGTGTTGCATTTCTAAAAGACGTTTATATTTACCGTTTAAAGCTAATAAACTTTCATGATCCCCTTGTTCTACGATACCATGTTTATCAGAACCTAGAACGATTATCTGATCTGCATTCTTTATCGTTGATAAACGGTGTGCGATGATAATGGTGGTACGACCCTTGCGAGCTTTATTTAAAGCATCTTGGATTAATGTCTCAGTATAAGGATCAACGGAAGAGGTTGCTTCATCAAGAATTAAGATCTTTGGATCTGTTATTAACGCTCGAGCAAAAGCTATCAATTGACGCTGTCCAATCGATATATTAGAAGCATTCTCCTTAAGCTTAGTATCATACTTTTTGTGTAATGTTTCAATGAAATTATGTAAACCGAGAAATTTCGATACTTCAATCATTTTTTTTTCTGTTTCTGGTGTAGGATTATCGAAAGCATAAAGTAAATTTTCTTTTACAGTCCCTGTAAATAGAAACGCATCTTGTGGGACCAAACCAATCAAATTGCGAAGCGTTTTCTTATCAATTTCTCGGATATCTATATTATCAAGCGTTACTTTTCCATCATTTACGTCGTAAAATCGAGAAATCAATTTAGTTATAGTTGTTTTACCAGCACCAGTTTCTCCGACAATAGCTATCGTTTTACCCGAAGGGATATCTAAATTTACATTCTTTAACACATAACCCTTTGATTGTTCGTGCTGAATTAATTTCTTTTCTTCATCTAATGCTTCCCTAACTATTTTTGGAATTTGCTCATAAACTTCTTTTTTAATTTTAATGGTTGCTAACATCCTTAGCATGGATTGAGGTGACATGTGGGGCATCCCCCCTCCCATCATTCCACCACCTTCACCCATTCCGCTGCTTGAAGATTGAATTGTAGCTTTACTTTTCAAATTTTTTTCTATAACTTTAGTCATTTGTAAGATCGCTTCAGGAGGTAGAGCTGGAATTGGGAAAGACTCTTCTTGATTAGCTTTTATATCTGCCTGTTTGAAAGAAGTTTGCAACTCTGGATGATTATTAGCATTATCCGTGCCGGGTACAGCATAATTAAATTCAGCTAAGATAGTATCAATTAGTTTTGGAGCTTCAGAAGGATTTTGACCCATAATACTCATAAATAATTTCTGTCTAATATTTTGAGGCATTAGCATGATATTATTTATCATAAAAGAAGAATATGGTTCTGGAAGGGCTTTCATAAAATCCATCGCTCGTTTCATCATTTGTTTCATCATTGGATTATCTGATAAATCTGGACGTCCTGACAATCCTGAGGGACTCATAGCTTGGGATCCGATTTGAGGCGATTCTGATTTTGTATCTTCTCCATTTTCTAAAATATAACCAAAATCTACAGAATCAAATCTTATCTCCCCAATGACATTTTCAAGAAGTTTTGGGTTTTTGCTTTCAGGAATTTCGACTTTTTCATCAAGTAATGAATATATTCTATCACTTGCTGCTAAAGCTGCTACAATCATCTCTTGAACTTGCATTAAAGTCATAAAGGGTCTAAAGAATTGCCCCAAAATACTAATAAATGCGCTTAGAACTCCTACCGAAACTGTAATACCAAAAACCGAAACATTTCCTAAGACCGCAAAACCTCCGGCTAATAAAATACCAGCAGTAATCACCGTTGTAACAAGCGAAATTAGAGGAAAGATAGTAGCCATAAATTTTCTAATTTTTAACATTGCGTTATAATTAGCTGTATTTGCTTCATCAAATTCTGTAGATGCTTTTTTTTCTTGTCCGTATGCTTGAACAACCTTTGCTCCTGCAATATTTTCTTGGATTGATGAGGTAACATTACCAATTGTTTTTCTAGATTCTTTAAAGAGGCCCATTGCTACTTTCCTAAATAAATACGTGAAGAAAAAGAATACCGGAAAGATGATTAAAGAAAGTAGGGCTAGATATGGATTGAGAAAAAACATTATGAAGATTGTAAGAATTAAACCAACAACACTCGAAATAATTGATACAAATTGACCTCCGACTAATTGGTTTAGCTGAGTCACATCGTTGGTTGTTATGGACATTATATCTCCTGATGATCGTTTATCAAAATAACTTAAAGACATGTCTTGTAGTTTATAAAAAAGGTCATTTCTAATTTCAAAAGTTATTCTTTGTGATATTTTCCCCATTCCATACTGAGCAAAGTAAGTTGTAATCGCCATGAATAAAAGCAATGAGAAGTAGAAGGTACTCATGATAATAATATAATAACTATCTTCAGCTACAATACCATGATCTATTATATTTGCTGAAATAATGGGACTTACTGAAGTTACTAGTGTTCCAATTAATAACAAAATTAAAAAGGTTAGGAATTTCCACTTATAACGACCCAAATATGAAAAAAGCCATTTCCATAATTCACTTCGAGGGTGTTCTAATTTAGACTTTTCACCATCCATCATAAAATGTCGATGCATGCCGACCCTTGGTTGAATTATTTCCTTCTCTTCTTCTTTTTCTTTCTGATTATGGCTACTCATTAATGACTCCTCCTTTCGATTTTTGTTTATGATGTAAGGTTTCAAATATTTGCTTATATAATACATTAGATTCGATCAATTCTTTATGATTGCCTAAACCTACAACGCGACCTCTATCTAATATTAAAATCAAATCTGCATTGCGAATTGTGGATATACGTTGGGTAATAATAATGGTTGTTGTTCCTTTCATTATTTTCATTAAAGCCTCTTGAATTTTAAATTCAGTTTCTACATCAACAGAGCTGGTAGAATCATCAAAAACTAAAATTTTCGGTTTTACAATTAAAGCTCGGGCAATAGATAAACGTTGTTTCTGTCCTCCAGACAATCTAGTCCCTCTTTCCCCTACTATTGAATTATATCCCTCTGGTAAGCTTGTAATAAAACCATGTAGTTCTGCAATTTTAGCTGCTTCTACGATTTCTTCATGTGTAGCATCTTTCTTGCCATACGCGATATTATCTGCAATGCTTTTATTAAATAAATAAGTCTCTTGTGAGACTAACCCAATGTTGCTTCGTAAATCTTTCAAAAAATAATTGCGTATATCAATATTATCGATCTTAATAGCACCGTCATTGATTTCGTAAAACCTTGGGATTAAGTTTATAATTGTTGATTTACCGGAGCCTGTTGTCCCTAGTATGGCTAACTTCTTCCCTTCCGGGATTTTAAAAGATATATCCTTCAAGATTCTATGTTCGGAAGTATAACCAAATGAAACATTTTCAAAAACAATTTCACCTTTAGCGGATTTTAGAGGGATTGCATCTGGGGAATCTTCAATTTCTGGCGCAGAATCAAGAATCTCCCTCACTCGTGTAAGTGCAGCATCAGCTTGTACATATACTAACATAATTTGTCCTAACATCATTAAAGGGAAACCAAGCGCAGCTATATATGATATCAACGTAATGATTACATTTAATGTCATCTTACCCTCAATATACCACATTCCACCAAGGAAAAAAATGATGATTGTCATGAAACCGATTACTACAAAAACAAGGGGCATGTATAAAGAGTTGAATTTAACAGAATCAACACTAGCGTTATAAAATCTTTTATTATTTTTTTGGAACTTTTGGCGTTCTTTATCTTGTGTGCTAAACATCCTAACAACTTCAGCTCCCACGATATTTTCCCTTATAGTACTAGTTAATTCGCCAAAACTTTCACGTGTTTCTAAGAAGATCGGCTTTAGCTTTTTCGCGATGAAATAGGATATTGTTAGAGAACTTACAAATGCAATTAATAAAATAATCGACAGTTCGAAACTGAAAAGGAGAAAACCCACAAAAACACCTATCATTTGAAGAATTGATTGTATTCCTAAATTCAATCCCATACCAAAAATCATTTGAGTCTCCTCAATATCGCTTGTAGCTCTTGAAATTAACTGACCTGTTTCTGTCTTATCAAAAAACGAAAATGATTGGCGATATATAGCATTACTAATATCTGTTCGCAAATGATATATAGCTCTTGAGGATACTACTGCACCTCTGCTCCTTGCGGCTCGATTAAAGATATATACTAAAAATGCGAAACCTAACACGAATAAGAAATTTACTAGTAATTCATTGGCATTAACCAAAGATCCAATCATTCTTCCTATAAATATAGGTGTAAATGTGTAAAAAATCGTCGATAATAAAAGAAATATAAATTGGAAAATGAAATTTTTTTTCGATTTTGCCCAATATTTAAATATCATTTGAAATGAATTCATGTCTTGTTCCTCTGTAATTTTAATTTTTCTTTTCTAATTTTATGTAATATTTCATCCACATCTTTCTCCATGAACGTCAATGCTCCTAATTTTTCTTCGTCAGAAATATCTTTTTGCATTATATATTCAACTGGACTTGACCAAATGCTGAAGGTGGCTCCTTTCAAAATTTCCTCATGATCAAATTCTATACCACTTTCAGGAAATCGTTGTTTAATTAATTCAAAAATCTTACCAATTTTTTGACGAAGATCTATCAATTTGTTTTCTCCTTTATCAGTCATGAAATATAAATGCTTGGGTCGACCGGTATCCTTGCTTATATCATCCTTCACTGATAAATATCCTTCTTCTGCTAATTTTTTCATCATTCGAT
>JAGXNU010000088.1 GCA_019894815.1 Promethearchaeota archaeon | reverse complement strand
TATATAGGCTTATCTCCAAGTTTATGGGATAGAAATTTAACGGGAAAAGGCGTAACCGTGGCAGTATTAGATACAGGAATACAACCAAATCATGATTCTTTTACTTATGATGGTACTCAGAATTGGAATGAGAGGATAAAGGTATTTTATGATGAATCTATAGAAAATACGACTTCAAGTCCTTATGATATTCAGTGGCATGGTACATGGGCTGCCTCGATCTTAGGAGGAAACAGCTCATCATATACTGGAGTAGCTCCTGGAGTTGAGTTCGTTATAATGAAATTATTTTATGATGACGGATCTGAAATGATAACCTCATCCCTTATTCTTGAAAAAGCAGTTGATTGGTTGCTTGAAAATAAAGAAATATATGATATTAAAATAGTCAGCATGAGTTTTGGTGTAAAACCTACACCTGATAATATTAATAGCTTAGATCAATTAAATAAAATTGTTTCCCAACTAGTAGATGAAAATATTCTGGTGGTTGCTGCGGGGGGAAATGATAATGATGTTTCAAATGAGCCAACTATTAACGCTCCGGCTTCCGCTAAATCGGTATTAGCGGTAGGTGGAGTTGATTATGACGGTGAAATGTATACACTTAGTAGTAGAGGACCTACTTATGAGGGTGTGATAAAACCAGATGTGTGTGCTCCTGCGGTTTCAGTCTATGGTGCTTATCCTTCTCCCTCGTTTAATAATTATGTTTATGCATCAGGAACGTCAGCCTCAACTCCTTTTGTAGCAGGGTTAGCTGCATTAATGATTGAAAAAGATCCATCCTTATCAGCTTTACAAATTAAAAATATAATCTCTCTTACTTCCTATCGAACTATTTATCCTCAGACGATATCTGATAACATACAGGGCTGGGGAATTTCACAAGGTTATGCGGCATTAGAAGCATTAGATAGTCCGATTATCATGACAGATAACATTCAATTCAACATTAATCTGAATGAAAATTATAGTGTCTTCTGCCAACCCATAATTCTTCATCCAAATCATTACTTCTTTGAATTAGATCAATTAGACGCCGTTCCAGCAGAAATGTACCTTTTTGATTCAAATCCTGATAGTTACGGTTCACCCGTATTAATCTCTCATTCAATTAATGGATTATCACTATTAAATCCTACGAAGAGAATGGGTGCCTTTGTAAGTAATACTCATGAGTATTTCTTAGTAGTAAAATCTCTAGAACAAGAATCCGGGGATTTCATTCTACAATTAGTAATAGAATATAGGAATGGAATTCTCATTGTTCTTGCAATATTAAATATTGTAGGTATTGTTTATGTTTTGAAAATCAAAAAACAGATTCTTAGAAGAAGCTAGAATTGAATTTAATAGTATAGAAATAATAATTAGGTCATTTCTTTTTCTTTTCAATATCTTTTAACATTCTCTTAATTTCATCAGCTTTTTCTTTATCCTTAGTAGATTGAATTTTATCTTTCTTTAATTTTATTTCTTCTTCTGATTGAGTGATTTCATCAATAAGATCTTTTTTAAGTTTGATAATTTCTGTTAAACTTTTTCTATACCCCTTCGCTTCATCCTTAATTTGCTCTTTTCGCTGTTCCTCTAGCAAATTTAATTCTTTTTTCTTACTCTTTATAATGTTCGCGATTTCACTAGCAAAATTACTCACTTCAGAAACAGTTTGACCTAATTCTTTCTCTCTTTTCTCTACTCGCGATTTTTCTTGCCTTTTTCTTTTTAATAAAACCTCATGAATTTTTTTCGCTTTTATTTCTTCTTCTTCAAATCTTTTCTCCATTAATCTTGTGTTATCAATTTCTTTTTGAATATAAGCAACTTCATCTTGCCAGCCAATTTGCTTGAACTTTTTAATACCCCATTCAAATGCTTCATATGCTGATTTGTAATCATTTTCAAGAGATTTTTCCTTTCCTTTATCAATCATGGCTAACCCTTCCTCCTTGATCTTATCCTCCCTTTTCCGTGAAATGTATAGCTCTCTTAGTTTTCTATCTTGTTCTTTTTTCTGTTTTTCATGTTCTAGATCTCTTTTCCTAACTTCTTCTTGAAAACGTTCATATTCTCGCTGTCGTTTAATACTTAACTGTTCTTCTTGCTTCTTCCTCTTAAAGTATTCTGCTTTCTCAGTTTCAAGTTCTCGAATTAAATTAGTTAAGTTATTTATCTCAGGCTCCCATCCAATTTTTTCGGCAAGAATATTCCTTGATTGAATATATAGTGAAATAGCATTATCATAATCAGGAACTTGTTTTTTCAAATATTTTCCCGCTTCTTCCAATAAGGAGTAAGCTACTTCTCTATTTGTTATTTGTTCTTGCACTAATCTTTCACGTTCTTTTAATGCTAATTTTCTAGCGGTTGCTTGCTCTTGTCCTTGCCTTTTTCTTTCTTCAAATACAAATTGAAAACGGCGTTTTTCTTGGATAGTCTCTACTCTTCGTTGGTATTCAAATTCAGCATCTTGTTCTTGTTGTCTTTTCATAGTTAAAATTTTATTTATTGTTTCGTTCAAAGCTTCTGTAGGATACTTTATTTCATTTAAAATTATTATGGCACTTCTATATGCTTTAATTGCATCATCATATTTTCTCTCTTGCATTAGCTCTTTTGCTACATCTAAGATAGTAAAAGCTTCATCTTTCTTCTTTCCTAAAATAGCTACTAATTGAGATTTTTCCATTACTTCAATACGTTTATTTTCAAGTCGTTGTTTTTCCCTAAATGTATCTTCAGCAATTTTTTGGTGGTACTTTATTTCATCTCTTTGATTTTGTAATTGTTTCTCTAATGCTTGTTGTTTCTCTAAGCTTTTTTGTTTTTGCATATCTGATACTTTCATGATCATTTGGGTTATATATTCAGTGGGAAATCTTAATTCATTTAAGATTAGTTCTGCACTCCTGTAATATTCAATAGATTTATCATAATTACCATTTTTCATAAATATTTCAGCATTATCTAGTAAATTAAAAGCTTGCTCTTTTCGATTCTCCATTAATCTTCTTTGTTCATCTTGTTGCTTTAACTGGATTGTTTTCATTTTTAGTTTTGCTTTTTCTTGTTTTAAACTTTCTGTTATTTTTAATTGAAAAAATCTATCCTCCTCTTCTTTCTTGAGTAATCGTTCAAAATCTTGTTGTTTTAATAAATTATCCTCCTGCATCTTTATTTGGATTTGTTGAATCGCTTCTCTAATAATATCAGTAGGGTAATTTATTTCACTTAGAGCTAACTCTGCTTGATAATATTTTTCTATTGATTGTTTATACTGACCTTGATCTAGTAAATTTTGAGCCTTAGCCATAATTATAAAAGCTTCATCCTTGCGTTCATTCAATAATTTGAACGTCTCTTCTCTTTTTTTGATCTCAAACTGTTTTGCTTGCAACCTTTCCCTTTCTCTTTCCATTTGTTCCTTTAACTCTCTCTCAAATGATTTTTGCTCCTCAATTCCTTTAATTGTTGTTTTTCTTTCCAATTCCTTTCTATTTTCAAATTCTTGTTTTTTCTGTTTAGCATATTGCACGGTTTCTTTCAAGATTGTTAGATAGCTTCCTTTCCATCCAATTTTACCAAGAATATTTATCGCGTCAACATATTTTCCAACTGCTTCATTGAATGACTCGATTTTTAATAAATCATCTGCATCCTCTATTAATTTAAAAGCAACAGTTTCACTTTGTTTCCCTTTTATTTTCATTTGTTTGAGCTGGTCAATTTTTGCTCTCTCTTGATTTAATTTTATGTTTTCATATTGACGTTGGAGTTTAATGCTATGAATGAATTCTTGATTTGCTTTTTCTTTTTCAAGCGCTCCAATGACCTTTCTTTGCTGAATAATTTTTAATTCTTTCTTTTTATTCTCTGCATCTTGAATTGCGTTATAAATAGAAGGAGTTTCTTCTAACCATCCGATGCGTGCAAATTTATTTGCAACGGCATGATATATTTCGATAGCTTCATCATATTTCTTTTGAGATATGAGTTCTTGAGTCTGATTTAAAAGCTTAAAAGCCTCTTCTCTTTGTTCTTCTTTAATCTTTAGCTCTTTGTCACGTTCTTTTATCCTTATCTCTCTTTTCTTAAGATTTTCTTGCTCTGCAATATTTTGATTTGATATTTGCCTTTGAAACTCAAACTCTTCTCTTTCATTCTTTAATTTCTCTTGTAATTCTTGTTGTTTATTCAAATGTGCTTTTTGCTTTTTCTTTCGGATTTCTATTATTGAGGATCTAATAAGGTCTAATTCATCAAGCCATTGAATTTCTGCAAAAATCTCTTCAATTTGAAGATAAATCTCAATAGCCTCATCAAATTTTCCTTTTTCAACTAAATTGTTAGCTGTGTCCATTAAATTGAATGCTTGATCCTTACGATGTTCTCGAAATTGGAGTTCTTCTTTATGTTTTCTGATAGCAATTTCTTTGTCCCTCAATTTCTTTTTTTCCTGATGCAATTGTTGAATCAAGCTCTTTTGAAATTCAATATCTTCCTTTTCACGTGTAATTTTTGCTGCTTCTAACCTTTGTTTAGATAATTGTTGTTCCTTTTTTCGAAGATTTAAATCTGAAATTGATTGCATTATCAGTGGCAATTCATCTTTCCATCCTATCACTTTAAAAATAGATTCTACTTTTTGATAATCACTAATTCCACCATCGAAATCACCATTCATTACTTTAACTTGTGCTTTATCTATAAGAGAAAAAGCGAGGATTCGTTGTTCCTCATATTCTCTTGATAAAGCATCCTTTTTTGTTAATAACATGGATTTTTGATTTAATCTCTCCCTTTCTTCTCTCATTTGAAGGGATAACTTCTTTTGGAATATAGTTTCTTCTCTTTCTTTTTGTAATTGGCGTTCCACACTTTTTTGTTTCCTTAGGTCTTCCTGGAATCTTTTTTCTCGTAATACATTTCTCGTCTCTTTTATAATATCGGTCGGGAATTGTATTTCATTTAAAATTAATTCTGCTTTTCTATACATTTCAAAAACTTCATCATAACTCCCTCTACTAACAAACTTTTCAGCTCTTCCTAAAATATCAAACGCTTCTTCTTTTTTCTGTTCCAAGTATACCTTTCTTTCTTCTTCTTGTTTAATCTTTATCTGCTTTAACCTAATCTTTTTTGCTTCGGCTCTCATCAATTTTTGCATATTTTCTTGGAAAAATCTATTTTCTTCTTCTTGTTTTATTTTATCCTCTAATTCATTTTGTTTAAATCGATCCCCTTCTCTTTTCTTGACTTGAATTTTATGGATCATCACTTTTACAACATCTGTTGGGAAATCAATCTCACTTAAGATTAATCCTGCTTGTCTATAAGTTTGAATTGAAAGATTATAATCCCCTTTATTCACTAAAACTTCAGCATTATCCAGTAATTTAAATGCTTTGATACGTTGTGATTCCATTATAGCTTTCGCATCTTCTTGCTTTTGCACTTCTATTTGTTTTATTTGTAATCGTTTTTGTTCCCGTTCCATTTGCTCCTTGATTTTTTTTTTGAAGATTTCTTCCTCCCGTTTCCCTCCTTGGATTAATTGTTCTTGTCTCACTTTTTCTTGTTCTTTCTCTACTTTGCGAGTGTATATTGAATCTAGAGTCTCTTTTAATAATTTTAAATATCCCCCAGTCCATCCAATTTCTTCTAAAGCTTTAATGGATTGTATGTAATTGGATATAGCTTCTTGGTAATCCTCTTGTTTTATCAATTCATCTGCAGTTTCTATTAATTTTAGTGCATTTTCTTGTTTTTTCAGATTTTGTGAACTAAGTACTTTTTTTTTCTCTAGTTGTTCTATTTCTTTCTGAATTTTGATTTTTTCAACCTCTCTCTGACGTTTGACTTGATCTATAAACCGTTTATACGCTGTTTCTCGTTTAATTCCCTCTTCAAGCGTTTTTTGTTTCCATGCTTCTTTCTCTGCTTTTTTAGATCCTATTTCTCTTATAGCTTGATTTATCAATGGTAGCTCCTCTTTCCACTGAATTTGAGCAAAAATTTTTGCCACTTCATGATATTCTTCTATGGCTTCATCATATTTTGTTAACGATATGAGATCTTGTGCTTTACTTATCAACGTAAATGCTTCATTTTTCCTTTTTTCACGATATTCCAGTTCTTTTTCGTGTTCTCGAAATGTAATATCTTGTTTTTTCAAATTTTCTTGTTGTCTTCTCATTTGAGCAATTAATTGAGCTTGAAATTCTCTCTCACTTCGCTCTTTTTCTAGTTTGTTTCTTAGTTCTTTTTCCTTCTTCTCTTGAACTTTACGCTTTTTTTGTTCTATTTCTAAAATTGAATTTTGTATTAGTTCGATTTCATCATACCATTGAATGTCTGCAAAAATATTTACAATAGAATTATAAATTTCATTTGCAGAATCAAAATTCCCTTGCATTAATTGAATTTGTGCTTCATCCATGAGCTGAAATGCTTCTTCCTTTCTTTTTTCGCGATATTCTAATTCATTTGCTCTTTCTCTCATCTTGATATCTTGTTGTTTCAACTTCTTACGTTCTATTTCCAATTGCTTAGATATCTGTTCTTGAAATTCTTGTTCTTTTTGAAGGCGATCAAGAGATTTCTGTCTTTCTTCTTGTTTAAGTTTAATTTCGTCTTTCTTTCTCATTTCAAGTTCTTTAATAGAATTTTCGATCAGAGGTATTTCATCAATCCAATGAATTTCAGCAAAAATATTAATCGCCTTAGTGTAAGCAAGGATTGCTTTGTCTAAATCCCCTTCTCTAATGTAATTTTGTGCGTTTTCTAATATTACAAAAGCATCATTTTTTCGTGTTTCATGGATTTCTAGCTCTTCATTTTTACTCAACATTACAATTTCTTGCTTTTTTATCCTATTTCTTTCTCGATCTAATAGGTCTGAAATTTGCTGTTGAAATACTAAATGACTCTCTTTTTTCTCATCCTGTCTTTTACTCTCTTCAAATTCTTTTTTGAATTGTTGTTCCTTTAAAATCTTTACATTTTCAATAGTTGATTTAATGATTCCCTTATACGATTCCCATTCTTTCCCTAATTTTTCAAGAAAATCTAAAGCTTGTTGATATTTTAAAATTGATTTATCAAATTCTCTTTTATTTTGTAATATATCATCAGCATCTTCAAGGATTTTTAGGAATTCCTGTTCTTGCCGTTCTTCTTGCCTCCTTTGAGATTCATATTTCAAACGTCGTTCTTCTAATTCCTTATTTGTTTTCTGTAGATCTTCGCGTTCCTTAGACCGCGAATAAATAGTCTCTTGAACCTTTTTTATTTCTATCTCTCTTTTTTTCTTAATTTTTTCAGCAGATTTTTCTAAATCCTGTTTTTCTTTTATATCTTTAATGAAATTCTTAATAGGCTGAATATAAGAATCCCAATCAATTAATTTAAACATATCAATGGCTTGTTGATAATTCTCAATAGCTTTATCATAATGCTTTTCTCGTTCCATCCTTTTTCCGATGTCAATTAGAGTAAATGCATCTGATTGAATTTTATCTTCATTTAATTTTTTTACCTCAAGTTTTTTAGCAGAGTCCTCATAAGCTTGTTCCTTCCTTTTAGCTATAAGGTTACTTTCAGATGGTACTTTAGTAGATTTAGACTTTTGATACGCTTCGAGAGTTGCTTTATCTTGCTTTAATTTTTCGATAACCATCTGTAAATTAATGGTTTGCTCTTGCCATCCAATTGAATTTAGTAGCGCTATAGCATTTTGGTAGTTTAAAATCGCTTCATCATACTTTCTATCTGTTTCATAGAATTTTGCATTATCAATAAAAGTAAACGCATCATTTTGGATCTGTTCTTCTTTCGCTTTTGCATCTTTAAATCTCATGAGTTCCTCAGCTTTAACGTCATCCTTCTTCTGTCCAAATGCTCCTACAATTTGAGGACGAGAAGTTTCAGGAGTTATTCGGATCTGTTGATCCTTTATTTTTTCTGTTAATACATGAAGTTTACTCCTTAAATTATCTAATTGTATATCAGACCAGCCTGCTTGGAAAAGTAAATTTATAGCGGAATTATATTGCTCTATTGCATTATCATATTGACCGTTTTTTTCAAATTTATTAGCAGCATCTAAAAGTGAAAAAGCCTGCTCTTGTAGGCTCTCCAATTGGGATTTTAACTGAGCTTGTTGTATTAACCGTTCATTTTTAAGATTTTCTTTTAATCGCTCAACACGGTCATAAATATCATTAATACGAAGAGACATATAGCCACTTTTTTTCAATAATTCAGCAGCAGTTAAGTAATTATCTATAGCGTTGGTTAAATCTCCATTCTCTTCA
>JAGXNU010000087.1 GCA_019894815.1 Promethearchaeota archaeon | reverse complement strand
GAATTCACCAAAGAAATCGATGTAACAAAAAATAATCATATAGATGTATTAAGAGAAATCGGAGAAGGGACAAGAGATGAATTAAAAAAACTTCAAGTAGGTTTAGGTTTAGATGCTCTCCAAACACTAATATCTAAATTACAAGAATTTGAAAAATTATCAGAAGAAGTGTTAAATCAGGAAACAGTAAACCTTCTTCTTTCAGAAGCAATAAATTCTGTAAAAAACTTGAAGGATCAAGCACCAAGTAAACTATGATGTATATCTCAATAAATTATAAATGTTGAATATTATGGCTGAAAAATTATTAGATGAAATGATTGTTAAAATTAATCAAATTACTACTTCTTTAGGTGGAACAATTGCTCAAATAAATCAAATGAGTACAGCAATTCAGTCAATGTCGCAGAAATTTTCAGAAGAAACAATATCTGTTAATGAAAACATTAGGCTAATAGTTGAGGTATTAAAACAATTCCGAATGAAGTCAGGTGAAAGTATACAAGAAATTGCAGATGATTTTAACTTCCAAATCAAAGAATTATACGAAAATAAATCAATTGAAGTCATTACTGAAGAAGAAAAGAAAGCAATTGATATTATTAGACAAGCTGCGAAAACAGTGTCCAATAATTTATATTATGCTCAATTATTAAACGTGATTCAATCAATTCGGGAAGAAACAAACAGAATCATTAGTCGTAAAGAACCTTAAATAATTTTGATGATAATAAATATTATCATCTTGTTTTCAATTAAATAATAGGAGTTAATTATCAATGCCAAAAGGCAGTTTTGTTATTATTTTACCATTAGATAAGGATTATAAAGTTTTAGGTTATTACTTCAAGGAAGGTCATTCTATTTTTGAGGTAACGAGTGATATATTCTTGCGATTGAATTTGGATCATTCCAAAGATGATTACAACTTGTTATCTTTGAAAGGGCTTCGACTTTTTTCATATTTACATGCTTTAAAAGGTAAGATTGCAAGGAAAGCGTCCAATGTAATTATAGGTTTACTCTTAAATGAAAGTGACGAACCTGAAAAATTCCGTACTTCATTAAAAGAAACTGCTGAAGCTGTAGAAGTTTTGGGACTGGAAGTCTTAGATATGTCTCAAGACAAATTTGAACAACTATTAAAAGATATATATTTAGAACATTTAGAACCTCTTACAGATATATTAAAACCAGAAGCGTTGAGAGAAAGCATAATAAATATTACCAAATTCATGTTAAGTGGAGGAAAAAAAGAGAGAATTATTGCCCAAGATCTGTTAAAACGTGTGGAAAATGGAGATCATCAAAAAATCTCGGAAAATTATGAAAATGCCGAAAAAGCTTTGAAATCTTTAGATCATGAGAAAGCAGCGAAATTATTTAATAAAGCCTCCCAAATAGCAGAAGAATTGTATGTTATAGATATTGCTGAAATATTAAAAGAAAAATCAAGCTTTTCAATAAAAATTCCCGATTTATTAAAAAAAAGAAATAAATTAGTACAAGATGCTAGAAATAGCCTTCGGAATGAAGACTTTCACTCAGCATATGTGGGTTACAAAAAAGCAAGTGAACTATCAAAAAAACTGATAGACTTCGAAAAAGAAGAAGAATATAGGCTTAAGTCAAAAGCTTTGGAAGATTTTTACTTGGTTGATCAGAAAAAAAAAAAGTGAACTATCTCTATACTATTTTTAATAACTAAAATTAATAATATTTTCGTCATATATCCTCCAAGAATATGGTTGAAAAACAGAAATCTATTATTGGACTAATTACTGATTTTGGATTACATGGTTCACATTATGTTGCTAGTATGAAAGGCGTAATTCTGAAAATTAATCCATTGGTTAAAATAATTGATGTCTCTCATGCAATAACCTCTTATTCAATAATTGAAGCATCTTTTATCTTAAAAACAACATATAGCTTCTTTCCTGAGAAAACAGTGTTTATTGTTGTAGTTGATCCGGGTGTAGGTAGTTCAAGGGAAATCTTAGCACTCAGAACAAAATCTAATCATGTCTTTATTGGTCCAAACAATGGGATTTTTGGAAAGGTTTTTGAAATGAATGAGATTAATTTATGCATTAAGATAGAAAATGAACAATACTTCATTAAACCAATATCTAAAACATTTCAAGGACGTGATATAATGGCTCCAGTCGCAGCATATATTACATCGGGAGTAAAATTAAAGGAACTTGGTACTGAATTTAATATTGAGAATATTAAATTAGCTCCCTTTAAGTATGAAATATTAAATAATGAAAAAAAAATTAAGTGCTATCTCCAATATATTGATGACTTTGGTAATGGAATAACAAATTTCCCTATTATTGAAGAATCTGTCAAGAACGCTATCTTATCGTTAGAAGATGGAGATTTATTAACTCTAGAGCATGATAACCGAACATATGAAGGTACATTTACTACTCATTTTAATAAAAGCTCTCCAGGATCATTATTATTCCTTAAGGGTTCCACTGGATATCTAGAAATTTCAATGAATCAAGAAAATGCTGCAAGACTTATTGGTTTTAAAGTAGGAGATTTAATTTTTATCAATTTATAATTTGTTTATTATCATGGAAAAGGAAATCTTGGCATGTATTAAGGATCAAGACATTAAATATTTGCAATCAGGGCAAATTTCTAAACATGTCTTCCCCTTGGAAAGAAAAAAAGCTCATGATGATCATATAAGCCATTTAATTATTAGGGTCTTTGCTTATTCAATTTCTCCTAAAAATGAGATCATGTATCTCATTCAAAAAAGAAATATAAAAAAAGAGAGTTTTCCGGGTTATTTTACCGATTCTGCTTCTGGGCATGTGATATATAGAAAAAATCTTAGTTTAAAAGACATAGAACAAAATGCAAAGAGAGAGCTTCAAGAAGAATTTGGAATTCAAACAAAATATATCAGAAAAACATCATTTTATGATTTAAGAACAGAAACTTATAAGAATACTTCTGAAATATCTTATATTTTCCTCTTTCAAGTAGATCATGATGTTGAATTGAAAGCAGACCCAATAGAACTTGATACTGAAACAAGCAAGTTCTATTCTGAAACTGAACTCAAACAAATTCTGAAAAAAGAGAATTCTGTTGATTATTCGAGAAAGATTTGGGAAGAATTAATTACTATTGACCCGAAAGAATTAATAAAAAATAAAATGAATATGAAAAAACAAGGAGATGTAGCATTATTCATTGGTAGATTTCAACCATTTCATCATGGTCATGTATATGTAATTAATAATATATTTAAGGAATTTAAAAAAATCAAAATAGCAATTGGAAGCTCTCAATTATCAAACACGTGTATTGATCCTTTTACAAGTACCGAAAGGAAAAAGTTTTTGGTTGCTGCTTTGAAAAGTAGAAAATATCCTGCTAAAAATTATGAAATATTTGAAATACCCGATATTTTTAATGCTGAAAAATGGGTAAATCACGTGGTTTCAATTGTCGGAAATTTTGATGCCATTTTCTCAAATAGTGATTGGGTACGAATTTTATTTCAACAAAAAGGCTTCAATATTGGCAAAAAAATAACCATTTTCAAGAAGAAATATAATGGCACTAATATAAGAAAATTAATATGCAAAAATGATAAAAACTGGAGAAATTTAGTGCCAAAAGAAGTTATTAAGATAATTGAGGAATCTTCTATAGATGGGCTAAACCGAATCAAAAAAGCATGTAAAGAAGGGTTTCAAATTGAATGAAAAAAAAATTATAAAGTTAGATGGTTCCATTGGAGAAGGAGGGGGTTCAATTATCCGGTTAAGTGCAGGCTTTTCTACATTATTTAACCAGCCAATTCATATTTTCAACATACGTGCTAATCGACAAAAACCGGGGTTGCGTCAACAACATTTATTAGGGCTCAGGACTTTGGCAGAATTAACAAATAGCGATTTGAGCCCATGTGAAGTTGGTTCTAAAGAAATTAAATTGATACCTGGAGGCCCCATACAAAAATCAGAAATAAATGTCAATGTTAATACTGCAGCGAGTCTAGGATTGCTACTCCAGCCAATTCAAATAGCTAGTCTAAGCATGAAGAAATCTCAAGGTCTATCGGTTAACATTCATGGGGGCGGGACATTTGGGAAATGGGCACCAAGTTTGGATTATCTCAGAGATGTCACTTATAGAGTGTTTAAAAAGGCGGGGCTCAATATAGACATTAAAATTAACCGTCATGGATTTTACCCAAAAGGAGGCGCTAAAGTTCATTGCTCAATATCCATGGAAACTAATTCACTTAAACCAATCAATATGACGAATTTAGGTAATATTGAATTAATAAATGGAGAAATAATACTATCAAATCATTTTCAAAATAAAAATAACATTGGAGAAAGAATTAAAAACACGATCCTGAGAGAAATAAAAAAATATCACCATAAAGTTAATGTTAAGATAAATTGTAGATATGTATCGGCCCATAGTCAAGGATTAGGTCTTCATTTATGGGCAAATTCTGATACGGGTGCAATAATATCAACTGGAACTATATTAGGAGAAAAACAAATAACATCTGAACAATTGGGTAAGCTTGCTGTAAAAGAATTAACAAAATATATAAAAAATGATATACCTGTAGATAATTTTACAAGTGATCAACTAATTGCATTGATGGTTTATTCAAAAAGCTCCTCAAGTATAAAGGTATTAGAGATCACAAGTCATACTCAAACAAATTTAGATTTATTCAAGAAGTTCTCTAAGAGAAATTATAACATTAGAAAAGAACAAGTTGGATATTGCATTGAATTTGATTGATTTAAAGAAATCAATTTATATTGTAGTACTATTATATGTTTATTAAATTATTAAAAAGGAGATAAGATGTCAGTTCAAAGTTTCAATCGCTGTCCACGCTGTGGCAACGAAAATCGTGGTGGCAGTTATGCCTGTTCTTTTTGTGGTAAACGGTTAAGAATAGAAAGAATTGAAAAAATCTCGATATTCAAGAGAATTGAAATCGAATGGTCTACACCTGCTCCATGGTATTTAAAAATTATATGGTTATTCATCAGACCAAACAAAGCTTTCTGGGATATCAATCATAAGAGAAACAAAGCACCAGGACATCTTATCATTTTATTTAATGCTTTAATTTATGGTCTTATGGGAGTCGCATATTTATCACATTTTATAATTCCTGATCAATTTCTCTTGTTCCTCTATAACCTATCCGTGTTTACAGCATTTTTCTTGATGGGTTTAATCTTTAATTACATTTTTGGTACACTTTTGATATGGTTCTTTATAAAAGGAGCAAATTCTGCTGTAGGCTTTTCTGAAATTTTAGAAGCTAGGTTTGGAGGTGATGCTCAGAAGGAAACATATCGTGAGGCAGAAATGAGTCCATTTAGTATTTATAAAGGAGGTACTCTTCATCAACAAAAAGCAAATAAATATAAAATGATGTATTGTGCATTCACGCCATTCTTGCTTATCAACCTTATCGAAGCTCTAATAATTTTTGTGGGTTTTCCAACAGTATCATTAGAAGCTCCACTTGTTCCTACCCTTTTTACAAGCATGTTCAATTCTCCTACTTGGGCTATTTTACATGCTATAGATGCTTTAACAATTGCTATTTGGATTCCAATATTGATGACACTTGCGATTAGAGAACTATCAAATTCATCAACAGTTCGAGTATTGTTAGCGTCATTTGGCATTGGGATACTAACGGCGATAATAGTTTTCTTCTTACGTCCTTCATTCTTACCATAAATTTATTAACATCCATTCTTCTTTTTATTTAATCAAGTTCATTAATTTTAATGAAATGACACATCAAGATCTAGAATCTGAAATTTTTGCAATTGTCGAGACAATTATTAATCTCCAAATGAGATATCAAAATGGTGATATTTCCAATACTTTTTTTCAAAAAACCATAAATAATACTTACAAAGAAATCTTAAAATTTCACTTTAAATTAAAGGAAAAAGAACTATTGCTTTCAGATATACTCGATAAAATGAATCTTAAGAATAAATACCAAAAAGTTCTAGATATTTTGACCCATGGAATGGAGCCTTCTGGAGATATATCTTCAACCCAAATTACGCAAAAGGGGTCTTCGGTGCTGGCGCTTCCAGGTATTACGTTAGAAATTACATCAGCTTTTATCACTCTCATGGATATCTTAAAATTAGGAAGTTTTAATGATACAAGTCTTTTACAAGAAATCTTTGAAGATTTAATTGGAAACATCAATAAGTTTCCTGGATTGGAATATATTAAGGTTAAAATTTTACGTTTAAGAGAAGATTTATTAAAAGCTAAAGAAAAAATTGTAAATGATGATATCTATCGAGAGGATGTTGGAAAGGAACTATACTTGCTTTTCACAGAATTTCATGATAAATTAAATCTTAAGACTTGATATAAAATCAAAAAATTAATTAAGTTTTCTCTATTTTAAATCACATCAACTTAAATTTTAAAATCTCAAAATCAAAAAAAGGTTAATCAATTGCCAAGACCCGCTTTAAGATCAAAAGCTCAAAAACGAAAAAAATTAAAAACTCCTGGACATCAAAAAGTTATTCATTATTGGAGAAAAAAACCATCTAAAGCTCATTGTGCATCATGCAAGAAACCACTTCAATCTATTCCACGATTACGACCAGCAAAAATGAAAAAGACAGATAAAACAGCTAGATCAGTTAATAGATTAGAAAGTGGACGATATTGCGCTAAATGTCTGCAAAAACAGATTAAACAATCAGTTTGGCAATCTCCTGGTTTATAAAACTTTTTTGTTAAAATTAACTAAAACTAAACTTTAAATGCTCTTATAAATTTGAGTATTAGAAAATGATTATAACAATTTCAGGTCTCCATGGAACTGGAAAATCTACTGTAGGTAAACTAGTTGCAAAAGCACTTGGTTTAGATTATTACTCAACAGGTCAAGCATTTCGAGATCTTGCTAAAGAAATGGAAATGAACCTCCAAGAGTTTTCACGTTATGTTGAGGAACATCCTAATATTGATAAACAATTAGATGAAAAAATTATTAAAATTGCTGAAAAAAATAACATACTAATTGATAGCCAATTAAGCGGTCACATCCTCAGAAATGTTGCCGACTTTAAAATACATTTAACTTGTTCACTTGAAACAAGAGTTAGACGAATAACTGATAGGGATCAATCCTCTTACGAACAGAAAATGAAAGAAACCCTAATTAGAGAATCATCTGAGTTGGAGCGTTTCAAGAAGCTGTATGACATTAATTTGGATGATCTTGAAGAAATCAAGCTTTTCCACGATTTAGTGATAGATACTGAAGGTCTTTCAATTGATGAAATTGTAGAATTGATCGTCTCAAAATTAAGCAATTAAAATTTCTTTTAATTTTTTTTTTGAAAAAAACATAAAAAATTTAATTTTAAAATTATTTCATAATTTACCTTTAGAAGTTTATTTTAACTGAGAAAGATCTAATTCTCAGTAATAATAGACGGAATTAGTAATTTGGTGACAAATTATGAGCGTGTATGATATAGGAAGAGTATGTGTTAAAACAATGGGAAGAGAAGCAGGAAATTACTGCGTTATTGTTGACGTCATAGATAAAAACTATGTTATAATTGATGGTTTAAAAGTACGAAGAAGACGAGCCAATTTTAATCATGTAGAACCCACGGCAGATATGGTAGACATTAAGAAAGGAGCTGACCATCAAACTGTTGAAGCTGCTATTAAAAAAGCAAAATTAGAAGAAAAAATGAAGGAAACATTCTCAATCCCAATAAAGTAATTAATCCGTATTTTTATGGATTCTAATCTTTTTTTTTGCAACGGTAGCCTAGCCTGGTAAGACGCTGGATTGGAAAAATCCAATTTGGAGCCCATACATCCAGTGTGAGTGATCACCCGGGGGTTCGAATCCCTCCCGTTGCGTACGTTATTCTTTCTTACCCAAAATTTTAAAAAAAATTCATGAATTCTGTCTAAGAATTATTAAATATAGAGCAAAATTTTTAAAATTTTGAATTATTATTGAAAATCATGAAGAAAGTTATTGGAATTCCATCTAATGGACCAAATTTGAGTGATAATATCTCCGACCATTTTGGTCATTGCAATTATTTTGTAGGGATTAAAATTAATGAAGATAACTCCTTTGAAAAGTTATTTGGTATTAAGAATAATGGCCATACTGGATGCATGGAACCTGTTATAGAAATGAGAGATAATGAAGTCACTGATATGATCGTAGGCGGTATCGGCGGTAGACCATTCATGGGGTTTTTACAATTCGGAATACCAATGAACCAAGGCGTTACCGGTAAAAGTATAGAAGAAAACATTGAATTATAT